>JAUNJS010000032.1 GCA_030533125.1 Eubacteriales bacterium
CAATCCAAAGAGCTTTTACTCCCTGGTGGAGGCAGTCACGCTGCCATGGCAGTTTACTGTAAAAGCTCCGGCGATGCGGCCGGACACCGCGCAAGCTCGCCTGCAGCGGGGGCTGCATAAGCAGCGGAGCAATCCGTAGAGCTTTTACTCCCTTGTGGAGGCAGTCACGCTGCAATCCAAAGAGCTTTTATCCGTTTGCCGGAGCCGGAAAGCCCCGGCGCGGCGGTTACTGTCTCCCGGTTTTCAAAGGACAGGCTGGAGGGTTTTATATGGGAAAATATTTCGGAACAGACGGCTTCCGCGGGGAAGCCAATAAAGCGTTAAATTACGAGCACGCGATCAAGATCGGCCGTTTCCTCGGCTGGTTTTACGGAGAGAGGCTGAACAAGAAGGCGAAGGTCGTCATCGGGAAGGACACGAGAAGATCGAGCTACATGTTTGAATACGCGCTCTGCACGGGCCTTATGGCCTCCGGCGCGGACGCCTATATCATGCATGTGACCACGACTCCGTCGGTGGCGTATATCACCCGCGTGGATGATTTTGACTGCGGGATCATGATCTCCGCTTCGCATAATCCCTATTATGACAACGGGATCAAGCTCCTCAACAGCCACGGGGAGAAGATGGACGAGGAGACGATCCTCAAGGTCGAGGATTATATCGACGGAAAGATCCAGATTCCCATCGCCGTCGGCCGTGAGATCGGAAGGACGGTGGACTATGTCTCCGGGCGCAACCGCTACATCGGCTACCTGATTTCCATGTCCAAATTCAGCTTCAAGGGAATGCGCGTGGGACTCGACGTGGCGAACGGCGCCGCGTGGTCGATCGCGAGGGGCGTATTTGACGCCCTCGGTGCCAAGACATTCGTGATCAACGACAATCCGGACGGCTACAACATCAACACGGACTGCGGCAGCACGCATATCGAGCATCTGCAGAGGTTTGTGGTGGAGAAGGGACTGGATGTCGGTTTCGCGTACGACGGCGACGCGGACCGCTGCCTGTGCGTCGACGAAAAGGGCAATGTCGTCACCGGCGACCACATCCTGTACATCTACGGCCTGTATATGAAGGAGCGGGACAAGCTGATCAACAACAAGGTCGTGACGACCGTCATGAGCAATTTCGGTCTGTACAAAGCCCTCGACAAAGTCGGAATCGAATACGAGAAGACCAAGGTGGGTGACAAGTATGTCTATGAAAATATGGTGACGAACGGCCACCGCATCGGCGGCGAGCAGAGCGGCCATATTATTTTCACAAAATACGCGACTACGGGCGACGGAATCCTCACTTCCCTGAAGATGATGGAGGTCATGCTCGCGAAGCAGAAACCGCTGAGCGAGCTGGCGGCCCCGGTAGTCTTCTACCCGCAGGTACTCAAGAATGTCCGCGTCAAATCCAAACCGGACGCGCAGAACGATCCCGACGTCCAGGCGCAGGTGCAGAAGGTCGGTGAGAAACTCGGCGATGAGGGCCGCATCCTCGTGCGCGAGAGCGGCACGGAACCGGTGATCCGCGTCATGGTGGAGGCGGGCTCCGACGCTGTATGCGAACAATATGTTGATTCGGTAATTGATGTCATCAAGGAAAAGGGACATCTGGAATAGAAGATCATTCTGACGGGATGCCTTCCCGGTGAAAGGACCGGACGGCATCCTGTCTTTGTCGTTTGCTGCCGGATATCATACGGGAAGGCGCAGGAAATGGAAATGACGGATACGGATCCCGGGAAACCGGGTGCCGGCGGGAACCCCGCCGGAAATACGGAGACCGGCGGAGCGGACTGCGCGGAATTCGCGCGGACGCTTCTGTCCTGGTACGACGAATGCGGAAGGCGCCTGCCCTGGCGGGAGGACCCCTCTCCGTATCATGTCTGGATTTCCGAGATTATGCTGCAGCAGACCCGTGTGGAGGCGGTGAAAGGATACTATGCAAGGTTCCTTGCGCGTTTCCCGGATCTCCGCGCCCTGGCCGGGGCCGATGAGGATGCCGTACTCAAATGCTGGGAGGGACTGGGGTATTACAGCCGCGCGAGGAACCTGAAAAGGTGCGCCTCGCAGATTCTGGAGCTGTATGACGGACAGATGCCGGAAACGGCCGCGGAGCTCCGCAAGCTCGCCGGCATCGGCCCCTATACATCCGCCGCGATTGCCTCGATCGCCTTTCAAGAGGCGGTTCCTGCCATTGACGGGAATCTGCTGCGCGTTTTTGCGCGCCTGGCGCTCTGTCGCGAGGAGATCACCTCTCCGGCGGCCCGCGCGGCGGCGGAGAGGTTTTACAGGGAGCGGATGCCCGCGGAGCGTCCCGGGGACTTCAACCAGGCCCTGATGGACCTGGGCGCGCTGGTCTGCCTGCCCCGGGAGGGCGCGGTCTGTATGCGGGATCCCGCAGCCTGCCCCGTGCGGTCCTTCTGCGGCGCTTTTTCGCGGAAAGCCTGCGGGAGCCTTCCCGTCGTGCCGGCAAAGAAAAAGCGCGAAATCGACCGCAGGACCGTCCTCGTCATCCGCGATGACGACCGGGTCCTGCTGCGCAGGCGCCCCGGCCGCGGGCTTTTAGCCGGACTGTTCGAATTCCCGAATTATGACGGGTGGCTCTCAGAGTCAGAAGCGCTTGAAAAGGCGGAAATGCTGGGAATCGAACCGCTGCACATCCGCCCGCTTCCCCCGGCAAAACACATCTTTACCCACCTCGAGTGGCATATGCGGGGATACGAACTGCTGACGGGCAGCTTTCCGGACGGACCGGACGGGCCGGACAGGTGTTTTTTCGCTTCGCGGGGGACACTCGCGCGGACCTGCGCGCTTCCGTCCGCCTTCACGGCGTTTGTGCCGGATACATTCTGATTTTTTTATGAAGTCGGCACAATGCGCCTGATTTATGGTAAAATCACATATACGGGATCCTGTTCATAAAAGGATTATTAAGGGGCAACGGTCTGTGGCCGCGGGCCGCCTGCGGGCTGTCCGCGCCGGATACTGGAGGCATTTTGAGATGAAACTGCTGTCTATTGCTGTTCCGTGTTATAACTCGGAAGGATACATGGAAAACTGTGTAAAGTCGCTCCTGGTCGGCGGGGACGAGGTGGAGATCCTGATCGTTGACGACGGCTCGACGGACAGGACGGCGGAAATCGCCGACCGTCTCGAAAAGGAGCACCCGGGCATGATCCGCGCGATCCACCAGCCCAACAAGGGGCACGGCGGGGCCGTCAACACGGGAATCGCGAACGCCTCCGGCCTGTATTTCAAGGTTGTGGACAGCGACGACAAGGTGCGCGCGAGCGCGTACAAGAGCATCCTTGACACGCTGCGGCGCTACAGCGGAGCGCCGGACGGGGCGGGTGTGTCTGTCCGCGGGCCGGAGGCAGGCGGGACTGCGGAGGCTGCGGAAACAGCGGATGCCGCGGCGGGAGAGGCAGGACCGCGCACGGAGGGCGGAGAGGCTCCCCTGGATCTTCTGATCTCCAACTTCGTCTACAACAAGGAGGACGAAAACCGCCACAATGTCATGCAGTTCCGAAAGAGCCTTCCCACAGGCCGTGTCTTTTCCTGGGACGAGGCGAACCGGTTTCCCGTGGGCAAATACATTCTGATGCACGCGGTCATTTTCCGGACACAGCTGCTGCGGGACTGTGGTCTGCAGCTTCCCGAGCATACCTTCTACGTCGACAACATCTATGTGTTCAACCCGCTGCCCTGGGTAGACCGGATGTTTTATCTCGATGTCAATTTTTATTATTACTATATCGGCCGGGAGGACCAGTCTGTGCATGAATCGGTCATGATCAGGAGACTGGACCAGCAGGCGCGGGTCAACCGTCTCATGATCGACTACTTCACGGATCCGGACAACCAGTCCAGGATCGGGCGGCACCGCATCCTGCGCCAGTATATGTTCAATTACCTGGAGATCATCACGACAATCACCTCCGTCCTCTCCCTGCGCTCCGGCGCCCCGGAACACATGCAGCTGCGGGACGATGTGTGGACCTACCTGCGGGAAAAAGACCCCGCGCTGTATAAAAAAATGCGGTACCGGCCGCTCGGAAGGGCCATGAACGTCCGCCGGAAGGTACCGCGCATGATTGTTGTGCGCGCCTATAAGATTGCCCAGAGGATGTTTAATTTCAGCTGACGGGCGGTTCGCCGGGAAAGGTTCCGGCAGCGGTGGAGATACAAGGTTCCGCGCCGGCGTTCCCTGTTTCCCGGGATAGGAAACATTATGTATAAAAAAGAAAAAAAGGGCTGGCTCAAGCACCTTGATTTCATGGTTCTCGATCTGGCCGTATTCCAGATCTGTTATATTGCCGCATACTGGATCCTGCGGGGCGTTTCCAATCCCTACCGGATCGTCCTGTACCGCTACCAGGGCATCGTGTATTTTCTGTGCCAGCTGATCGTTGTGCTTTTTTCCGAGAGCTACAAGAATGTCCTGCGGAGGGGACCCGCCGCGGAACTGATCTGCACCTTCCGCTATATTGCCTCTGTCGAGCTCCTGAATCTGGTCTACCTCTTCTCGGTCCACCAGATCTACCTGATTTCGCGTCTTTTGACGGGCATCACAGCCGTTCTGTTCTTCTTTGTGTCCTTTTTTGTGCGGCAGGCAAATAAAAAGCGTATTCTCCGCACGCGCAAGGACCAGAAGGGACAGCGCTCGCTGATGGTCTTCACTTCCAGCCACCTGGTGGAGGAGGTGATCGGGAATCTGTCGGACAATTCGTTCCACGACTATTTTATTTCCGGCATCATCCTCATGGACCAGGCGACGTCCGAAAAAAGAGAGCTCCACGGCATCCCCGTTCTGGGGCGGGGGGAGAATATCCTGTTCTATATAGGCCGGAACTGGGTGGATGAGGTTTTCCTGTACCAGCCGGACAACCTGCCTTATCCTACGGAGCTGGTCGACACACTGCTGGGAATGGGCATCACTGTGCACTACTGCATCTCGGCGCTCAACGAGGACCGCTGGGGCGTGCAGGAGGTGGAAAAGATCGGCAACTACAAGGTGCTGACCAACAGCCTGCGCATCGTCTCGATCCGCGAGCTGGCGCTGAAGCGGGCGATCGACATCGCCGGCGCGATTGTGGGCTGCATCCTCACGGGGATTATATTTATCTTCATCGCTCCCATTATCTACAAACAGTCCCCCGGACCGATTTTCTTCTCCCAGGAGCGCATCGGGAAAAACGGAAAGAAGTTCCGCATGTATAAATTCCGCAGCATGTACATGGACGCGGAGGAGCGGAAAAAAGCCCTGATGGACCAGAACAGGGTTTCCAGCGGTATGATGTTTAAAATGGAAGACGATCCGCGCATCATCGGGAGCGAGAAAAAGGACAGAAAGGGCCGTCCGGCGGGCATCGGCAATTTTATCCGCCGCACTTCCCTCGACGAGTTCCCGCAGTTCTGGAATGTCCTGAAAGGGGATATGAGCCTGGTGGGCACCCGGCCGCCGACAGTCGACGAATGGGAAAAATATGATCTGCACCACCGTGTGCGCATGAGCATCAAACCCGGCATAACCGGCCTGTGGCAGATCAGCGGCAGAAGTGAGATCACGGACTTTGAGGAGGTGGTCCGCCTGGACCGCGAGTATATCCAGTCCTGGAGCCCGGAGCTTGATCTGCAGATCATCTTAAAGACTGTCTCTGTTGTTCTGCGGGGCGACGGGGCGAAATAAAAAAAGGAATTGAGACGGCGCGAAATGCGCAGTTTTATTTATATGTGGTCTGTGAACAGAAGGTCATGGCCACAGGTATGATCGGATAAAGGAGTGACATGCTATGAGAAGACTGTTTACATCCGAGTCGGTGACGGAGGGGCATCCGGACAAGATCTGCGACCAGATCTCCGACGCGATTGTGGACGCGATCCTCAGGGAGGATCCGAACGGACGCATCGCCGCGGAGACAACCGTCAACACCGGATATGCCATGGTTATGGGAGAGATCAGCACCCAGTGCTACGTGGATATCCCGTCGATCGTCAGGCAGGTGATCTGCGATATAGGTTATGACAATGCGGAATACGGCTTTGACGGGACGACCTGCGCGGTTATGACTTCCATCGACGAACAGTCCCCGGATATTGCCATGGGCGTGAACAAGGCGCTGGAATACCGGGACGGAACGCTCGAGGACGAAGCGGATCTGGCGGAAGAGACCGGAGCGGGGGACCAGGGAATCATGTTCGGGTTTGCCTGCAATGAGACGGAGGAATTCATGCCCATGCCGATCGCGCTGGCGCACCGGCTGGCGAGGCGGCTTGCGGAAGTCAGGAAGGACGGCACGCTGCGCTATCTGCGGCCGGACGGCAAGACCCAGGTGACTGTCGAGTATGACGGGAACCGCGTAAAGAGGATCGACACAGTGCTGATTTCCACGCAGCATGACCCGGATGTGTCCCTGGAACAGATCCGCGGGGATCTCATCGGGCATGTGATCCGTCCGGTGATCGACCCGGCTCTTCTGGACGAAGGGACGAAGATCCTGGTCAATCCTACGGGACGATTTGTGATCGGCGGCCCCAGGGGCGACTCCGGCCTGACCGGGCGCAAGATCATCGTCGACACCTACGGGGGCTACGCACGCCACGGCGGCGGCGCTTTCAGCGGCAAGGATCCGACAAAGGTAGACCGCTCCGCGGCGTACGCGGCGCGTCATGCCGCGAAAAACCTGGTGGCGGCGGGACTTGCGGAGAAATGCGAGCTTCAGCTGGCTTACGCCATCGGCGTGGCGAGGCCGGTCTCGATCCTGGTGGATTCTTTCGGTACCGGCAGGCTCCCGGACGAGAGACTGGCGGAGATTGTGCAGAAGCACTTTGACCTGCGGCCGGCGGCTATTATCCGCAATCTTGGCCTGCGGCGGCCGATTTACCGGCAGGTCGCGGCATACGGACACTTCGGCCGGACAGACCTGGATCTCCCGTGGGAGCGCCTCGACAGGGTGGAGGCCCTCCGGGCGGAGCTCGCGGCAGAATAAACCCGGCCGCACGCAAGAGCGGAGCAGCGCGTAGTCTGACACATACATTAGCTCCGCAATTTGGTGTCACAAGACTGCGTGTGTATAAAACCGGGCAGGATATCGGAAAAATTGTGATCGATGACTGTAATCAGGATTGTGGTCCGGGATTATGATCGGAATTGTGATTCAGGATTGAGATCGGGATTGAGATACCACGTGCCGGGGAGCAGTTCCCCGGCACTTTTTCTATGCTTTCCAATGCTTTTTCAATTCTTTCCGGAGCGCCGTGCGGACAATCCGGAAACGCATTCCTGCGGTTCGCGGTCTTATTGTACCCGGCTGACCGCGGCCTGATTCCGCGATCCTTTCTCGGTCATTTTCAGACGCGGACACCGCCGGCAGCGCGCATGCGCTTACGCGGTTAAGCAAAATATCTGTCGCGGATCGGCGAAGCGCGCATGCGATTACGCGGTCAGGCAAAATACTGTCGCGGATCGGCGAAGCGTTCATGGCAGCGCAGGCCGCCAGGGAGAGATAAGACTCATCCGGCGATTCGCTGCGGCCGGTGATGGCGATCGGGATGTTGGCGCCGATCAGGATACCGCAGTTATGGGCGCCGCAGCTGGCCTGCAGGACTTTTACGATGAGGTTGCCGTTCATCAGGTTCTGGACGACGACGCCGTGGAAATCGCCGCAGGCGGGGTTGTCATAGCCTTTGAGGCGGGCGGCCTCTTTGCTGACGATCAGATCCCAGGTGATCGGGCCCACCAGGTTGCAGGGAGCGATGGGACTGTCGTTGTGATCGATGACAATGGTCTGCGCCTCGACGGTGTCCTTCATGTGGAAAGCGGGCTTCTCGATCAGGGAGAGGAGCGCGATATTGGGGTTCTTGACGCCGAAGACGTGGAGTGCGTCGACCATGTTCCGGACGACCTCCTTGCGCATCTCGATCGAAGGATGGACCAGCAGGGTGACGTCTGACAGGGCGAGAAGCTTGTCGTAAGTGGGGATTTTCAGCATGACGATGTGCGTAAGAATCCTGCCGGGCCGTATCAGATGATTTGCCTTGTTCAGGACCGGGAGCAGGAAGTCTCTGGTCTGCGTGTTGCCGCGCATGAGCATGTCTGCGCTGCCGGCCTTGATCATTTCAATGGCATACTGTACGGAATTTATGTCGTTGCTGATCGGATGCAGATCGTATTTGCGGTCCGCCATCCCGATCCGCTCCAGGGTTTCATTGATTTTTCGATAGCTGCCGATCAGGATCGGATCGACAAAACCGTCCTCCTGCGCCATGAAAACACCCTTCAGAATGTTTTCCGCGTCCGCGGCGGGGATTGCCACCCGGATGGGATTGCCCACTGTGCGCTCGATCGCCTTGTCCACAAGGATCTTTAACTCCGGGGTTGAATTGATGAGTTCTTCTAAGCTTTTACGCATAATTCATCTCTCTCCATTTTTCATCTGCGAAAACGCTGTAATTACATTGCTTTTTTAAACTTAAGGATCTTTTGCTTCTCCGGATTTCCACCGGCAGGGCCGGGGGAATCCGGCTCTGCCAAAGGTCTATTCATCAGAACAGGCGGCCGCCGTACTGCAGGAACACAGGCGCAAAGACCAGTGCCACGACAGTCATGAGCTTGATCAGGATGTTGATGGAAGGGCCGGAGGTATCCTTGAAGGGATCGCCGACAGTGTCGCCGACGACGGTGGCGCGGTGCGTGTCGCTGCCCTTGCCGCCGTGGTGGCCTTCCTCGACGTATTTTTTGGCGTTATCCCAGGCGCCGCCGGAGTTGGACATGAAGATCGCGAGCATGACGCCGGTGACCAGGGAGCCGCCGAGAAGCCCGCCGAGGGCGGTGGGTCCGAGGACAATGCCGACCAGCAGGGGCGCGATGACGGCCATGATGCCGGGCACGAGCATTTCCTTCAGGGCGGCGGAAGTGGAGATCGCCACGCAGGTCGTATAGTCGGGTTTGCCGGTGCCTTCCAGGATGCCGGGGATGGAGCGGAACTGGCGGCGGACCTCTTCAATCATCTTATACGCGGCCTTGGACACGGAGTCCATGGTCAGGGCGGAGAAGAGGAAGGGCAGCATGCCGCCCAGGAACAGGCCGACGATGACCTTGTAGTCCAGAAGGTCGATGCCTGTCTCGAAGAGGTTGACAGCCTGCGCGTAGGAGACGAAGAGCGCCAGCGCGGTGAGTGCCGCGGAACCGATGGCAAAGCCCTTGCCCATGGCGGCGGTGGTGTTGCCGACCGCGTCGAGTCGGTCCGTGATCTTGCGGACGCGGCTGGGCAGACGGGACATCTCGGCGATACCGCCGGCATTATCGGCGATGGGGCCGTAGGCGTCAACCGCGACCGTGATGCCGGTCGTGGAGAGCATGCCGACGGCTGCCAGGGCGATGCCGTACAGACCGCAGGAGAGGTAAGCGCCGATGATGCCGATGCAGATCAGAATGATCGGGATGGCTGTGGACTGCATGCCGACGGCGATGCCGCTGATGACGGTTGTCGCAGGACCGGTCTCGGACTGCAGGGCGATCTTCTTGACGAAACGGTAATCACCGGAGGTGTAGATCTCGGTTACGATACCGATGATCAGGCCGACGACAAGACCGAAGATGATGGAGAAAGCGGCGCGCAGACTGCCGAAGAAATACCAGCTGAGCGCGAGCGAGCCGGCGATCACGATGATGGCTGCGGTATAGCTGCCTGCCTTCAGCGCTTTGTGCGGGTTGGAATTCTCATCGCCCTTGACGAAGAAGCACCCCAGGATGGAGGCCGCGATGCCGAGGGAGGCGATGATCAGCGGGAAAATGGCGCCCTTTGCCTCGAAGGTCACGACACCGAGCGTGATCGCGGAAACGATGGAACCGACATAGGATTCAAACAGGTCCGCGCCCATGCCCGCGACGTCGCCGACGTTGTCGCCGACGTTATCCGCGATGACGGCGGGGTTACGGGGGTCATCCTCCGGAATACCGGCCTCGACCTTACCGACAAGGTCGGCGCCGACGTCCGCGGCCTTGGTGTAGATACCGCCGCCCACACGGGCAAACAGCGCGATCGAGGAAGCGCCCAGCGAGAAGCCGGACAGAACGTCGGGATTTCCGGTCACCATATAGATCAGGCCGGCGCCGAACAGGCCGAAGCCCACGACGCTCATGCCCATGACCGCGCCGCCTGAGAAGGCGACGGAGAGGGCTGCGTTCATGCCGTGGTCCTTGGCGGCTGCAGCGGTGCGGACGTTCGCGCGGGTCGCGACGTTCATGCCGATGAATCCCGCAACCGTGGAGAAAATGGCACCCACCAGGAAACTGTAGGCCGTGAGCGGGCTGATGCCGACGCAGATCAGAACAAAAAGAATGGCCACAAAGAAAACGAGGATCTTGTATTCCGCCATCAGGAACGCGCGCGCGCCTTCATGAATGAAATCCGCGATCTCAATCATTCGATCGGTGCCCGCGTCCTGGCGCGAAACCTTCCGTACCAGAGTATACGCAAATAACAGTGCCAGCACCCCGAATACAGGTGCCGCGTAACCAATAGCTCCCATAAAACTACCTCCCATTTCCATTACTACTACATTTTTTGACAACTTACTGCCTGTTGATTCCGCATGTGAATCCTGTCTTTATGATACCAGAAGAATCGCATGCCCGCTATTCGAAAGTGAACTATTTACCATGCATTATTTGTTCATTTGTGTACTTTTTTTCAACCTATGTTATAATGTGCTGGAAATGGATGGATGAGAAGCGCTCTTTTTCGAAATCCATATCTTCAAAACCTGCTTTATGACACGCAACCCCAAGGAGGAAAGAATGAGCGGTGTAAGACGCGTATACGTCGAAAAAAAGGAACCCTATGCAGTGGCGGCAAGACAGCTGAAGGAGGACATTGAGAGCTTTTTAGGGATCGACAGGATCCGGGACGTGCGGATCCTGATCCGCTATGACGTTGAGAATATTTCAGACGAGACATTCGAGAAGGGATGCCGGACCGTTTTTTCCGAACCTCCCGTCGATATTTTATACAGAGAAAAAATCGAAATTCCGGAAGGGACCTGCGGATTCTCCGTCGAGGCCCTTCCGGGACAGTTTGACCAGAGGGCGGACAGCGCCGAGCAGTGTCTGCAGTTCCTCAACGAAGAGGAGAAGCCGGTGGTGCGCACGGCGGTCACCTATCTCCTCGCCGGGGACCTCTCGAAAGAGGAGATCGACCGGATCAAG
Source organism: Eubacteriales bacterium (assembly GCA_030533125.1). GTDB lineage: Bacteria > Bacillota > Clostridia > Lachnospirales > Lachnospiraceae > CAG-791. The sequence goes on from JAUNJS010000032.1 coordinate 11,209, forward strand.
GCCTACTGCATCAACCCTGTGGATTCACGCGAGACCGGGCTGGAGAAGCCGCAGACCCTGCGCGCGGAATATCCGGAGCCGGACGATGTGCAGGTGCTCTCCGGATTTATTTTCCTGGAACAAAAGGCGCTGAAAGAACTCTATGATTCCCTTGGTCTGGCCATGACCTTCGCGGACTTTGCCTTTATCCGGCAGTATTTCGGAGAGACGGAGCACAGGGATCCGACCATCACCGAGATCCGCGTCCTGGACACCTACTGGTCCGATCACTGCCGCCACACGACCTTCTCCACGGAGCTCAAAAACATCACCTTTGAGGACGGTTATTACCGCACGCCGATCGAGACGACCTGGCAGAGTTATGCCGACACCCGCGCGGAGATGTACGCGGGGCGCGCGGACAAACCGGTCTGCCTGATGGATCTGGCGATCATGGGGATGAAAAAGCTCAAGGCCGACGGCAAGCTCACAGATATGGAGGAGTCGGAGGAGAACAACGCATGTTCCGTCGTGGTTCCCATCGAGGTGGATTACGGCCGCGGCCCGCAGACTGAGGAGTGGCTTGTCTTCTTTAAAAACGAGACCCACAACCACCCGACGGAGATTGAACCTTTCGGCGGCGCGGCGACGTGCCTGGGCGGCGCGATCCGCGACCCGCTCTCCGGGCGCGGCTATGTCTATCAGGCGATGCGCGTGACCGGCGCGGCGGATCCCACGGCTCCTGTCTCCGAGACGATCCCCGGAAAGCTTCCCCAGAAAAAGCTGGTCATCGGCGCGGCGGACGGCTATTCCAGCTACGGAAACCAGATCGGCCTCGCGACCGGACAGGTCGCGGAGCTCTACCATCCCGGGTATCTCGCAAAGCGCATGGAGATCGGCGCCGTCATGGGCGCCGCGGCGCGCGAAAATGTCCGGCGGATCAGCCCCGCCCCCGGCGATGTGATCATCCTTCTGGGCGGACGCACCGGACGCGACGGCATCGGCGGCGCGACAGGTTCCTCCAAAGCCCACACCGAGGAGTCCCTGACAAGCTGCGGCGCGGAGGTCCAGAAGGGGAACGCGCCCACCGAGCGCAAGCTCCAGCGCCTCTTCCGCAGGCCTGAAGTCTCGCACATGATCAAAAAGTGCAATGACTTCGGCGCGGGCGGTGTCTCCGTCGCCATCGGCGAGCTCGCGGACGGCCTTGAAGTCAATCTCGACCTGGTCCCCAAGAAATATGAAGGCCTCGACGGAACGGAACTGGCCATCTCCGAATCCCAGGAGCGCATGGCGGTTGTCGTCGCCCCGGAGGATGAAAAACAGTTCCTTGCCTACGCCGCCGAGGAGAACCTCGAAGCGACCCCTCTTGCGCATGTCACGGCCGAGCCCCGCCTCGTCCTGAAGTGGCGCGGGAAACCCATCGTGGACATCGCCCGCGCGTTCCTCGATACTAACGGGGCGCACCAGGAGACCGACGTGGACGTCCGGATGCCTTCTGAAGAGGGTAATTATTTCCGGAAGACCGCATCCGCAAAAGTCGGGGAGATCCTGGAACAGGAAAAAGAAGCCAGAAACGCGGAGCCCGACCGGGAAGATGTATCGGCTCCCTTCTTTTCCGCCGCGGTCAGGGAAGCCCTTTCCGACCTGAATGTCTGCTCCCAGAAGGGCCTCGTCGAAATGTTTGACGCCAGCATCGGCGCGGCTACGGTTACTATGCCCTACGGCGGCCGCTACCAGCTGACTCCGACGCAGGCCATGACCGCGAAGCTCCCCGTCCTTGGAGGCACGACGGACACCGTCTCCATGATGAGCTACGGCTTTGATCCGTACCTGTCCTCCTGGAGCCCCTACCACGGCGCGATCTACGCGGTCGTCCAGTCCATGTCCAAAATCGTGGCTTCGGGCGGCGATTACAGAAACCTTCACTTCACCTTCCAGGAGTATTTCGGCCGCATGTCGGAGGACCCTGTCCGCTGGAGCCAGCCCTTCACGGCGCTTCTGGGCGCCTATGATGCCCAGATCGGCTTCGGGCTCGCTTCCATCGGCGGCAAGGACTCCATGTCCGGCACCTTCCGGGAAAAGGGAATCGACATCGATGTCCCGCCCACCCTCGTCTCCTTCGCTGTCGACGTGGCGAAAGCCGGAGAGATCGTGACTCCGGAGCTCAAGCGCGCGGGCGATATCCTCGTCCAGCTGTGCATCGAGAGGGATGAGTTCGACGTCCCGGTCTACGACGATGTCACGCACATGTATGAGCTGGTCACTTCGCTCATGCGGGACGGAAAAATCTGCGCTGCATATGCGCTGGACAGCAGCGGGATCCTTCCCGCGGCGGCGAAGATGGCCTTCGGCAACGGCTTCGGCGTCGCTTTTGTGGATAAACTCCGCATGAACGAACTGTTCGAAAACGCGATGGGCGATCTCTTGGTGGAGATGTCCCCGGACGATCTCGCCTTCCTCTCGGATGTGGAAGGTTTTGACTGGTACGTCGTCGGCACGGTTACAGGGAAAGAGAACCCTGTCTTCACCTGGCAGGGCGCGGAGATTTTGCTTGACGAGATGCTCGCCGCGTGGAAAAAGCCGCTCGAGAAGGTTTTCCCCTCGAAGAGCGCCGACGATCCGGTTCCCTTTGACGCCCCTCTCTACACACAGGAGTCCGCGCAGCATGCAGGCGCTCCTGCGGGCGATGGCCGGGGAATTCTTGTTGACGCGCCGGTCTATACCGGCGGGCAGATCGCGGTCTGCGGCCACAGGATCGCGCAGCCGACCGTTTTCATTCCGGTATTTCCGGGCACCAACTGCGAGTATGACACCGCCGCCGCCTTCGAGCGCGCCGGCGCAAGGACCGTCACCCGCGTGTTCACGAACCTCACCGCCCGGGACATCCGCGATTCCGCGAAAGCCTACGCCGACGAGATCAGAAAAGCCCAGATCATCATGTTCCCCGGAGGCTTCTCCGCCGGGGATGAGCCCGACGGCAGCGCGAAATTCTTCGCCACCGCCTTCCGCAACGCCCTCATCGAAGAGGCGGTCCGCGACCTTCTGGATAACCGCGACGGCCTCATCCTGGGCATCTGCAACGGCTTCCAGGCCCTGATCAAGCTCGGCCTCGTCCCGAACGGCGCCATTACCGGGCAGGATGAACAGTCCCCGACCCTGACCTTCAACACCATCGGACGCCATATCTCCAAAATGGCTTACACCAGGGTGTGCAGCAATAAATCCCCCTGGCTCGCCCTCGCCGAGCCCGGCGGCGTCTACGTCAACCCCGCCTCCCACGGCGAAGGCCGTTTCGTCGCCCCCGATGCGTGGATTAAAAAGCTCGAGGAGAACGGTCAGATCGCGACCCGCTACAGCGACCCGGACGGAAACGTCTCCATGGACGAAGAGTGGAACATCAACGGCTCCTACGCCGCCATCGAAGGCATCACCTCCCCCGACGGGCGCGTTTTCGGCAAGATGGTCCACTGCGAGCGCAGCGGCAGCTTCGTCAACCTCAACATCGAAGGGAACCAGGACATGCGGCTGTTCGAGGCCGGCGTGAAGTACTTCGCGTGACGGCGCGGCCTGCCGTGACAGCTGATCCCGCCGGTTTATAAGGTTTATTCTTTGAAAATACCGTTTTTATGGTTTGGTTTTTTAGAATAGATACATTTGAGACTGCCGCCCCGGAGCGGATAGAAAAATCAGAATCAAAAGATCAGAATAGTTTTAGAATCATTTAATCAAAGTACACCTGCAGTTCATTGAATGTGAAAGCATAAAGTGCTATAAAAATAATAGCTGTTCACAGGGCGGGTATTTGCAGTAAAGCCGGAAATACTCTATATGCTGCATGCAGGACAAAACAGGGAGCGCGTCAGTCCTGAGCCCGCTTCGGTCAACGAACAGCCTGACTAAGAACAGGAAAAGAGTGAAAGAAGAACAGACTAAATAAGAACAGAT
>JAUNJS010000250.1 GCA_030533125.1 Eubacteriales bacterium
TCGAAAGCGTGCCTTGTGTTTTTAGAAAAAAAAACGGTAATCTCTATTGACAAGAGGATGATATGTGTTATATTACTTATAGAACAAAGAAAACAGGAGAAAAACACAGGAGGCATTTCCGGGTAAAAAAAGACTCTTCGCCGCGCATGCGGCCGGAATGGAGGTGAGAGAATGAATATCCAGAAATTTACACAGAAATCAATTGAAGCCATCAATCAGTGTGAGAAACTGGCTTATGAATATGGAAATCAGCAGATCGAACAGGAGCATCTGCTGTACTGCCTGCTGACGCTTGAGGACAGTCTGATCCTGAAGCTTGTCGAGAAGATGGGGATCGACCCGGGGTCGTTCACGAAACGCGCTCTGGGGGCTGTGGAGGGCCTCACGAGAGTCCAGGGCAGCAACAGCCGCGTATATGTCAGCGGCGATATGAATAAGGCGCTGCTCGGCGCGGAGGCGGAGGCGAAGGCGCTCGGCGATGAGTATGTGAGCGTGGAGCATCTGTTTCTGTCCCTGATCAAAAACGCGGACCGCACACTGGGCAGTCTGTTCAGAGATTACGGCATCTCGAGGGAGACCTTCCTGAAGGCGCTCTCCACGGTGCGCGGCAACCAGCGGGTGACGAGCGACAATCCCGAGGCGACCTACGATACGCTGGAAAAATACGGCGAGGAGCTGGTTACGAAGGCGAAGGCGCAGAAGATGGACCCCGTCATCGGCAGGGACGCGGAGATCCGCAACGTGATCCGCATCCTCTCCCGAAAGACCAAAAACAACCCGGTCCTGATCGGTGAGCCCGGCGTCGGCAAGACGGCTGTCGTGGAGGGACTCGCGCAGAGGATCGCCCGCGGCGACGTGCCGGAGGGGCTGCGCGACAAAAAGATCTTCTCCCTGAATATGGGCTCGCTTGTAGCGGGCGCGAAGTACCGCGGCGAGTTCGAGGAGCGTCTGAAGGCGGTGCTGGAGGATATCAAGGGAAGCGACGGCGAGATCCTGCTTTTTATCGATGAACTGCACACGATTGTCGGCGCGGGCAAGTCCGAGGGCGCCATTGACGCCGGCAATATGCTTAAGCCCATGCTGGCCCGCGGCGAGCTCCACTGCATCGGTGCGACTACCCTCAAGGAATACCGGATGTACATCGAGAAGGACGCCGCCCTTGAGAGGCGTTTCCAGCCGGTCATGGTGGACGAGCCCACCGTGGAGGATACGATTTCCATCCTCCGCGGCCTGAAGGAGCGCTACGAGGTCTATCACGGCGTGAAGATCCTCGACAACGCGCTGGTCAGCGCGGCGGTCCTGTCGAACCGCTACATTTCCGACCGCTTTCTTCCGGACAAGGCCATCGACCTTGTGGATGAGGCCTGCGCCCTGATCAAGACCGAGATGAACTCCCTGCCCACGGAGCTCGACGAGCAGCAGCGCAAGATCCTGCAGCTCGAGATCGAGGAGACCGCCCTGAAAAAGGAGGAGGACAACCTCAGCCGCGAGCGCCTCGCGGATCTGCAGAAGGAGCTCGCGGAGCTCAAGGATTCCTTTGCGGTCAAAAAGGCCCAGTGGGAAAACGAGAAGAGCCGTGTGGACAATCTGTCGAAACTTCGTGAAGAGATCGATTCCGTCAGCAGCGAGATCCAGATCGCGCAGCAGAACGGCGACCTGAACCGTGCGGCGGAGCTCCAGTACGGCCGCCTTCCGCAGCTGAAAAAAGAGCTCGCGCAGAGCGAGGAAGCCATGCACAGCGGCGAGGACTCCCTGGTCCATGACCGCGTGACAGACAATGAGATCAGCCGCATCATTTCCCGATGGACGGGCATCCCTGTCAGCAAACTGACCGAGAGCGAGCGCTCCAAGACGCTCCATCTGGGCGAGGAGCTTCACAGGCGCGTCATCGGGCAGGACGAGGCCGTGACAAGGGTTTCGGAGGCCATCCTCCGCAGCAAGGCGGGCATCAAGGATCCCGACAAGCCCATCGGCTCCTTCCTGTTCCTCGGCCCCACCGGCGTCGGCAAGACCGAACTGGCGAAAGCCCTCGCCGCCGCCCTGTTTGACGATGAAAAGAACATGGTCCGCATCGACATGAGCGAGTACATGGAAAAATTCTCCGTCTCCCGCCTGATCGGAGCGCCTCCCGGATACGTGGGCTACGAGGAGGGCGGTCAGTTGACCGAGGCCGTCCGCCGCAAACCCTACTCCGTCGTCCTTTTTGACGAAATCGAGAAGGCCCACCCGGATGTCTTCAACGTCCTGCTGCAGGTGCTCGACGACGGCCGCATCACCGATTCGCAGGGCAGGACCGTGGACTTCAAGAACACGATCCTGATCATGACTTCCAATCTCGGGGCCCAGGAAATCCTCGCGGACATCGAAAACCGTGAAAAAGCGGGCGCCGGCGACAAAGTCAGATTCAACTATGAGGAAGAAACCGAGTCCTTCCGGAAAGAGCAGGAACAGTGGGGAATCTCTTCCTTCACCAGGGAGAGGGTGCAGAAGCTCCTTCGCGAGACCTTCCGCCCCGAGTTCCTCAACCGCCTGGATGAGACCATCATGTTCAACCCGCTCTCCCGCAGCGACATCAAGGGCATCATCGACCTCATCGTCGACGACCTCAACCGCCGCCTCGCGGAGCGCCGGATCACCATCCGCCTCACAGACGAGGCAAAATACTTCGTCGCGGATGCCGCCTACGACCCCGCCTACGGCGCGAGGCCCCTCAAGCGCTACATTCAGAAAAACGTCGAGACAGCGGGCGCCCGCCTCATCCTCGCCGACGAGGTGGAAGAGGGCGACACCATCGAGATCGATACAGACGGCCGCGGCCTGACAGCCGTCGCCGTGCACACAGGGGAAATAGAAGATTAAGAACGTTATCGCCGGATGTAAGTAAAAATAAAAATCGGGCGGAGGTCCCGGCCGCATGGATCTGCGGAACGACCGTGACCTCCGCCCGCAGTTTCTCCGCGCACGGTCTCCGTGCACGGAGGTCTCTGCGCACGGATGAAGGAGCGAAAGCCAAATTAATAAAAAATCCTGTTGACAAAGAGGCATCACAATCGTATACTATAGAAGCTGGCTGAACAAAGAAAGATTTTTGCAGCACTTATCAGACGGAGTTCGGCAGTTTCATATGGCGAGGTAGCTCAGCTGGCTAGAGCACGCGGTTCATACCCGCGGTGTCGAGGGTTCAAGTCCCCCCCTCGCTACTTTTCAGGAACCGGATGTTTGAATGAGCATCCGGTTTTTTTACGTTTTTTATTACGTTGGCAATGTGCCTCCACGGATGGAGGATCACAGGTACATGCGTGCAGGGAGCCCGCGCACATAAATACATCGGCATGCGCGGACATACATTTTTGTAAGGACTTTTGGACGTGAAAAAGAAAAAAAACAACAACCGGCAGGGAAAAAAGACAAGACCTGTAAAAAATCCGGAGTCTGCCGGGAAAGCCGGATCTGCAGAGGAAATGAACTCTACCGGAGAAAAACCTGTGGGCACAGAGGCGGCCGGATCTGCCGGAATTTCCGCCGGAGGAAAGCCGGAGTCCGCAGAGGCGGCCGGATCTGCCGGAAAGAAAAAAAAGAAAAGAAAGAAAAAAAGGAACCGCGTCAGGACGTTTGTCAGATTTGCGTATGCGATATGTCTGACGGCGTTTGCTGTGTTTGTTCTTCTGGACACATTCATACTGCCCAGCAACATTATTCTGGCGGTTCGCGGAATGAGCGATCTGAGTGACCGGGGCAGGGTGGTCGTAACGGAGTCCACATACGAGGACAACCACATCATGATCCGGATCAGCACGGACCGCGTGGAGAATACAACCGTGTATATTGCGGATGTGCAGATCTCTGACGCGTCTCTGTTGAAGACGGGCCTGGCCGGGGACGCGTTCGGCAGAAATCTGGCGGAAGTCACCTCCGCGATCGCGGAGAGAAATGAAGCTGTTTTCGCGGTAAACGGTGATTATTACGGGTTCCGGCAGAAGGGATATGTCCTGCGGAACGGATATCTGTACCGGAGTACGGCGAATACGAAATATCCCTACGGAGAGGATCTGGTGGTTTGGGAGGACGGCTCTTTTGAAATCGTCGAGGAGGGTGCTTTCACAGCACAGGAACTGGCGGATCTGGGAGCGCAGCAGATCTTTTCCTTCGGCCCGGCGCTGGTGAACCACGGCGAGGTGCAGGTGGTCGAGGGAGAGGAGGTTGAGCGCGCGCAGATCACGAATCCGCGCACGGCAATCGGCATCGTGGAACCTCTGCATTATATTATGGTCGTCTCGGACGGCCGGACACGGGAGAGCCGCGGGCTGTCTCTCTACAGTCTCGCCGGACTCATGCAGGAACTGGGCTGTACGATCGCGTATAATCTCGACGGAGGCGGGTCCTCGACGATCTGGTTCAACGGGAAGGTATTAAACAAGCCGACCACCTACGGAAAAATCTTCGAGGAGCGCGTCATCAGCGACATAGTATATATCGGTTATTGAAAAAATGAAAATCCTGATACGATATCTGGTCATTTCCGCGTTCTGCGGGGGATTGGCACTGATTTATAACTATTTTTCACATGGAATCACTTCTCCGTGGATGACGTTTTTGTTCGCGTGGCCGCTCCTTCTCGGAGCGCTGCCGGCCGCGCTGCGCGTCCGCGGCTTTTTCCCCGGTATTCTGTCCGGTAAGGAAAGCTCCGGTCGGGCGGGTCCGAACCGGGGGAATTCCTCCGCAGGAAATTTCACGCAGGGGAATCCGGGACGGGAAAACTCCAGCCAGGCGGATTCGAGTCAGGGAAACTCCTGCGCAGGGAATCCCTCGCAGGGGGATCCGGGACGGGAAGACTCCGGCCGGGACGGAAACGGAGCGCGTGAAGACGAGGAGAAAGAGGAGAAAGGATGGTTCGGTCCGGATCTGTACCGCTTCGGAATTGCGGCGCTGACAGTGGCCAGCCTGCTCACAGGTATTCTGGAGATTGCCGGCACGGATTCCGACTACCCCGGATTTCTCCGCATGGCGGGCGCCGGCATGCTTGCGGCAGGCGCGCTACTTATGATTGTCTCCCGCCGCCGCGGATAAAGAATGAAAAATCCGGCAGATGAAAAAAGCGGCGGGCTGCGAACAGATCGCAGTCCCGCCGCGCAGCAGGTCCGGAATGATCAATCGTCATCCTCATCCTCGTCCTCATCGTCTTTTTCAAGAGAGGATTTCTTTTTCTCTTCGTCCTCCTTTTTCTTTCTCTCTTCTTCCTCCTCGCGCTTTCTCTCTTCCTCT
>JAUNJS010000033.1 GCA_030533125.1 Eubacteriales bacterium
GCGGCCGCAAAGACGGATATGCTTGCATATCCGGTCTTGCGGACATTTGCGAGCGTATCGACTCTGGGGCCGCACATGGGTAAGGAGAGTGTTTTACACAGAATGCGCAAAAAGGACGGGATTGCGAGAAGGGGATTATGTGAAGAACCGGGAACGTGCCTTTGGCGCTGTATCCCGGTCGGATCGTCACTGGTAGTATTCCCTGCGCAGAAACGTGTGACGTACAAAACTGAGCGGGACATGAGTTGGACGAAACGGCATATCCAATGTGGTAAAGTGTAAATGCTTTTGTGTTGTTTCAGATGCGGCTTGACATATAATGCATTTTTGTGCATGGCCCGTTTGTATTATATCCGTATTCTTTTGAAGAATCTCAGACACTTGCAAATCATATCTAACGCAAAATGTCAGAATTCTGCAAGTACCGTTTCTGTTTTATGCAGGTTAGGAGAACAGAACATGGACGATCATAACACGCTCCGTCTTTGTGAGAAAGACTACATTCCATCCCCTCATCATCTGCCGCCCGGGACTGTTCTCCGGGGACGGTATGAGGTCGGTTGTGTTCTTGGGGAAGGTGGTTTCGGGATTACCTACCTTGGATTTGACCGGATCCTTGCACTTGTTGTGGCGATCAAAGAGTACTTTCCGGTACAGCGCTGCACCCGCAATGCCGGTGCAGGGAATGATGTTATTGTTCTCAAGGGACTCTCGGCACAAAACTACAACCGGGGCAGGCAAGAATATCTTCGCGAGGCACGTATCCTCGCAAAAATGGAAAAGCAGCCGGCTGTTGTGGATGTGCGTGATTATTTTGAAGAAAACAACACTGCCTATCTCGTCATGGAATATATCGAAGGGATCACGCTCACAGAATATGTAGAAGCTGAAGAAAAAGAAAACCGCCTTATCCGGATCGACAGGCTTCTGTTTCTTTTCAATCCGGTTTTTAATGCTTTAGCAGTTATGCATCAAAATGGCATTCTTCACAGGGATATCTGTCCGGACAATCTGATTCTGGAAGGGCTTCCGGTTCCTGGTACAAAAGATCAGGGTGCCTGTCAGTCTGAACCGGCTCCGGAAGAAAGCTCTGTTGTACCTGTCTTCAGGCTGCGGCTCATTGATTTTGGCTGTGCCCGGGAAGCTGCTACACTGAAGGAAACTCAGACTATTACACTCCGGCATGGGTATGCTCCTATCGAGCAGTACCAGCACGGCGGCGGACAAGGGGCATGGACCGATATTTATGCCCTGTGCGCCACCCTTTACTACTGCATGACAGGTGTTGTACCACCCATGGCAACAAATCGTATCATCAAGGATTCTATTCAATTGCCAACGACACTGAACAGAGAGATTACTCCCGCGCAGGAAACGGCGCTGATGAAGGGCCTTCAGGTACGTCCGCACAGAAGATACAGGAGTATAAGCGATCTGCAGGAAATACTGTGGTCGGAATTCTTCAGAAAAAACCCTGAAGAATCACATGCCGGTATACACTGCCGGTTTTTTGGAGGGGCGGCGGACGGTATAGGGATCGTTCTCCGGCCATAGGAACAAAAAGAGAAGATATCTCAGAGCCTGATGGACAGTAAGACAACCTGTGAACTGCAGTAAGAGGGGAAAAGACTTCTCTGCTGCAATTCACAGGCTGATCCGTTTCTCTCAGCAAGCAAATTCTGATAGCTGTATTTTCAGGTATGGTCGGCTGCAGGTGCCAAAGTGCCCCGGCCAGGCAGGCGGATATTGTTATGTATAAAACCGTGCTGTGCTATAAGTGGCTTTTCAAAACCGGCTTACGTACTACAAGACTGCATCCTTGAACAGCTCGTTGATAACGCCCTCCAGCCGGTCCCGCATCGCTTCCTCGCCGTCTGTGCAGATCGCATAGAGGATGAGCCAGTCGAACGCATTTCGCAGATCGAGAGGCGCCATGCCGCTCTCTGAGAGCATCCCGTTCAGCGTCCACCAATGGTCCTCGACACGTTCTTCAATGGATACGTAACCTTCATCAGTTTCCCGGTAATCCTCCCAGGAATCACTGTTCTCCGTGATTACATAAAGCAGAAGCAGGAGTTTTCTCGGAACATCATCTAAGTGGTTTCTGATATTCTTCAAAGCCGTTGCATTCGGCCAGTTTTCCTTGATCAGTCTCTGCACCACCGAGAAATTGGCGCGTCTCCTGCCGGAAGGCATGTGCAGGAGCAGATACTTGTTCATGATGGTGTCGATCGAATAGTCAGGTTCCTTCTGGTTCAGAGGAGCGACCGGTTTGATCAGCATTTCCATATACTGTTCAAAATAATAATACGCCCGCAGATGCATCTTTCCGAAGCGGTCTATGTTTCGCAGATAACACACACGCAGTTCCTCCAGTGTCTGTACCTGGAAGAACTCCTGGTAAATCACACGCGTTATGTTCGCAACATCCCTTTTGCTTTCCTCCAGCGCTTCCATCTCTGCCCGGGACAGCATGAATGTAAACATATGATCATCGCACATCGTTTCTGCCGGATGCAATTCTTCGAGCAGGGACGAAAAAGTAGCCGTACCCTTTGGAACAACCGGCAGATCTTTCAAAAAGGAGAGTGCTTCTTTATATGTTTTTCCAGTGCGGAGAAACCATGCCAGAACCGCTTCCCTGGCATCGCGGTACTGGATTGCATAGTCCGTGCAAATGCCCAGGAGAAAGTTCAGCTCCACTTCGCGCAGGTGAAGCGCAAACGCGATACAGAAAAAATCCTCCCTAGACTTCGGGCCGTTGCGTTCGTGAAGCCAGTTCTTGATCTTTTTCCGGATAGAGGCCTGTTTGATCTGCGGCTGCAGAAGCTGATAAAAAGCCACCAGCCGGTCCAACAGATCTTCCCCCTGATACATCTGCTCCAGAGTCTGTGAAAAGCTGCGCACACAGACCCGTTTCTGCCGCAAGTATTCAGCCGCCATTTTCGGTGACATATTTCCATATATAATTGTCTCGTACTCCCTGGCTGAGACATCTGTAAGATCCAGTGACATAGTTGGTCCTTCGAAATAGTTTATCCAGATGCGATTTGCGAAAACCTGTGGCGGATTGCGGAAGCGCGTAAGCGCGGGGCAATCCGAAGAACTATTGCACCCTGGTGGAACCGGGAAACCCCGGTATGGCGATTTCCTTTGTAAAATTTAGCATATCAGGGTGTGAATGTAAATAAATATACATTTTGTGAACAATAAAATCTTTCCGTTCGTTATATCTCACGCACCTCGTTACATCTCACGCAGCCTCCGGGGCGGGAACTGTGACGCGTGAAACTCCCATTTCACAAAGCGCAGCTCCGCTGCCGCTGTCGCGATGGGATTTTCACCTTTCAACTCGTGTTTTTGCCCCTGATTTCAGTGGATCATATCGCCCGGTGTGTAAGAAACAGGTTATTGATCCGGGATGGAAACTACTTGGACGAAAAGATTTTTTCAGATGATATGATAGATTAAGTGTTTGTCATTTCACTGTTTCAAGGAGGTATGGTATGAAAAAAGGTTATTGTGAGGATACCGGCGGAACCAGATACACCAGTGGAGGAGGGAAAAGGCTCCGGCGGAAAAAACTGTTTCGCGCAAGGACAGCACTGGCTGTGTCAATGATCTTAGTATTAATGGCAGGAATTATGGTCAGTGGGTGCGGCGCCAAGACGAGTGATGCCGGTGCTGCGCCTGTGCAGGCTGCCGAAACGGAATCGGATTCACAGGACAAGGGATCTCCCGCGCAGGCAGAGCAGGAGAACGCGATTGAAGAGCAGTCCGGTCCGGATGCGGAGGCGCAGACTGCCGGAGAAGATACAGAAGCAGCTTCGCAGGCAGATACTTCAGATCAGAATAAGACCGCTTCAAACAGCGCGGAACAGACATTCGATAGTGTCGCGAATCAGTACGCAAGCGCTTTTGATAAAGCGATTGGTGTCGATGGAGATTATGAGCAGGAGATTAAAAGCAGCATCGCGACTGCGGATGCCTCTCAGTTTGAAACGAATCCGCAGTACAGCGCAGTCACAAGCAATGGTTGGGATTCTGTTCCGTTTGAGATGAGCGGCACTACATCCGGAAACTTTTTCAACTTCGGAGAGTTTGCTTTTTACGAGGACAAAGTTTTATATGTTTCAAACGGGAATCTGATGTGCGCGGATCCCGGGATGCGGAATCCGTCTGTCGTTCGTCAGGGTGTCTACGGGAACCTGAACGTTGTGGGAAATATATGCTTCTATACCAGTCTTGACCGGTCCACGATAAAGGCCTGCTGGATAGACGGCAGCAGACCGGAAGAAGTTGATCTGTTCCATCTGGATAGTTCGTATGTTCCCAAGAGTCTGTGTGTAATAGGACAATGGATTTACTTTACGGCGAACGAGGCGCTGTATAGATTCTCTATTGATGACACGTCCACAGCTTATTTTGTGACTGACGGACTCAGCTCACCCTTTTTCAGCATGTGCACACTCAATGGAAAGCTTCTTTGTTCCGGCAGGGACGGCAGTGTAATTATGATGGAACCGGACGGGTCCAACAAGACACTGGTGACCAACAGAAAGGGGAACTTTATTTCAGACGGAAACTCGGTTTTCATGTTTACAAATGACCAGAAACAGATATATCGGATCGATATTAATGGTTCCAGCGTCTCTGAAAATCTGATCCTTGATCTCAATGATGATTCCGGTGAGACTGATCTTCGCGTCCGCAGCCTGAACTGTTCTGATGGATGGCTGTATCACGCTATCATGTATGAAGGATCTTATCTGCTGTCCCGTCAGAAAGTTACCGGGGATGAGCTGTATGTTTATGATATGATCTGCCAGGAACCGGATACACTGGTCAGCATGGGATCGAGCAATGATTCTGATTACGTGTACTTCTTCACAATTAACAGCAAGAGCAGCGACGGCAGCTACATGGAAGATCATTTCCCTATGGATATCACAATCGTTAACTGAGAAAATCCTTCACTCAGCATAAGAAACGGGCAGCAGTCTGTAAGCATGCCGCAAACCTTTCTGCAGCCCGTTGAAAGAGAGAAAAATCAACAGGGAAGCAGCTGCCGGTGCATCTATTTGGCCTGACACTGATTGATGGCAAATCTAAATCGTAACAGTTAAATTGCAGTATAACCCGGAGCAGGTGGTAATTATCGCCTGCTCCTTTTTTCTGATGCGGGATGAAAAAAGCATTTTTGTGGAAATTATTCCAATATTCAACAGCTGGAAATATTAATTCTGTCATAAACAGTAAAAAGCATCTGATATCTGATTAAACGAATAATAGTTATATATTGTCAGATATATATGCTGCGTATTGCATCCTGATGGAAACGACTTGGACGAGCGGAAAAACCGATGTGATAAATTGAAATCTGTATAATTATGCCGATTTTTGGCACAAGGATTTATCATCCGCACACCGGGAGGAAGAATGAATGGCAATTAGAGACGAGATTGACAGGATTCTCGAAAAGAGAAAAGCCAGGAGCGAACAGCTCAATAAAAGGATGAACGAAGTGGATTCCCTGCGCAGTACGCTGGAGTCTACAAAAAGCAATTTGAATATGAGATCCTGGAATATTCCCAATGAGGAAATGAAAAAGCAGTACACGGAAATATTCCGCAAGATCGACACAAGTGAGATCCAGCAGACCTCCGACCAGCTGATCGCAGCGTTGAAAAAGGGCATCGAACGTTTCAGCAGAGATTATCTCAGTATTGCCACCATAGGAAAGCAGGGACAGGGGAAGAGTAAGCTCTTACAGTCAATCGGTGGACTATGTGGGGAAAACGAGGTAATCGGCAACAAGGTCATCCCTTCTTTTGCTGTTGGATCCTGCACCGGAGCCGTTTCGGTTATCTGGAATGATGCTGATCTTGCGCCGGGCCAGGTATCTGCGACAATCTCATTCTGCACCAGGGAAGAGTTTCTCGGCATTATACGAAGCTATATTATTCAAATTGACCCGGACTATCTGGGCAACAACTTAAGCTATAATCAGATCGCGTCGATTCCTCTTGCCGAATTCAATAATAAGTGTGACAAAGGAAATGCCGCACAGAGAAGCGCGTTTAACAATCTTGAGAAGATTGTAACCAGGTTCAACGAGATAAAGCATCTGCCGGGCTCTCCTGCAATAACACTCACGGACGCGGATGCAATCCAGTCTTATGTTGCCATGAATAACGGGAAACCGCTTTCAGATCCTGAGAGAGTAGAGTTTATAAATTATCTTGCTGTCAGCAGGGCAGACATCCGCTGCCGGTTTTTCAGTGATGTCGGCAAAGTACGTTTAGTTGATACTGTTGGTCTCGGAGCGACACAGATCGGGATAGAGGA
Source organism: Eubacteriales bacterium (assembly GCA_030533125.1). Taxonomy (GTDB): domain Bacteria; phylum Bacillota; class Clostridia; order Lachnospirales; family Lachnospiraceae; genus CAG-791. Next base: position 6,349 of record JAUNJS010000033.1, read on the forward strand.
AGCTATGCTTCGGACAGTGGATAAAGAATGCGATGCAGCTATTGTGCTTAACATGCCTGTAATGAGAGGTATGGAAGACAGAGACCTGGAAATCTATATGATGCTGCGGGACCATTTCCAGAAACGCGAAATTAACAAGTGGCTGTTTTATCTGATTAACAGAGTAGTAACTGAACGTTTCAATAACACTGATAATTTGGAATTGTTTTTCTATCAGCTTGACAGGAATTGTACTGAAATTGCTGATAAATGGATTATTGATGCGGGCAATCCTGATGAGGTTGAGAAGAAGGCGCTTATTCCCCTCCTTCAGAAGCTCCTGCACAACCTGGACGAAATCGACAGTATCTATCTGAATGGTATCGATGAAGCGGAAAAAAGTTTCAAACAGGCGCTTTCGCGTTTCCGCCGCAATCTCCCCGCCGCCCTGCCGCGTATCAATGTAGGCCAGATCGAGGGTATGCAGGCGTTTAAGAGAGGACAGGATTTTTATAAAAACAGGTTGTCTGTGGAATTAAAAGATATCGTCAAGGAATGGAGCCAGCGGAAGAATGAGACTGATGAAACTGTGTTATGGGGGTATGTACAGCCTATTCTCGAGAGGCTGGACAGTCTCATTCCATCTCCTGAGGAAATCGATTCCATTATCTGTAACAACGGAACGATAACCCCTAACCATCTTTGGGAACTGATGCTGCATAATATTCGCACCAGCATCACAGACCGTTTTATCAGCATTGACAACGAACTGGAAGTCGGTGTCAGGGATTTCAAGAACTCTCTGGTCAAGTCCCTCTATCTGGAACTTCGGGACATCATCGCCGATGAGGACAAGCAGGGCGAAGATACCGACAGCGATATGGTGGAATGGCTTAAGAGCATGATGGACAATGTGCTCAGCAGTAATGAAGATTATGAACAGATTCGCAAAGGATTTGAGTTCCTCTATAATTTCCAGTTTTCCACCCGTGTTGAGATGATCCAGGAGGTCAGGCGGCAGCTCTATATCATCAATCCGATCTGCAATGAATATGCCGCCCCGGAATACCAGTTTACTTATGAAAACTGCGGGAACGAGATTCATTTCTATCTGACGAGCAGGATGGCTGTCATAGAAGATGAACTCCGGTATCATCTCAAAAAGCTGTACAATTCTCCCAACCGCGCCCTGTACGCTGCGGCAGAGGAGTTTTACGACCGGCTGATTTTTGCCAGCGAGCGCAGAGCCAGTAAACTGATCGACATGCAGGATATCTGGGGGAGGTTTTTCCAGGAATACAGTGAGAAGCTCAGCACTGCCGATATGAATGTATTTACAAGTGTCAACGGCCTGATCGAAATGTATAACGACATGCTGGAGACCGTTAATTATTTCGGAGCCGCTGAAGATTACGCTGAGAGGAGGCAGGCACAATGAACGCAGTCCATATTATGATGATCGGAGGCAAACGCTGCGGGAAGACCACCGTTCTTGCGTCCATGTACGAGGAGACCGCAAAGGTTCTGGCGGCGACTTCCCTCAGCCTGATCCTGTCAGATCCCGAAACAGATTCTTATCTCAAAGAAGCGGTCGATGTCATCCGTTCCAAGATGGCGGCATTTGATGTGCCGCTGACCAGGGTCGATGTGGATGAAAACCCCACCAGCGCCGAGAAGATCTGTACATTCAATCTCAAAGGCCCGGGATTGGACATGCCTATTTATATGCATGATATCCCCGGTGAATGGCTGGATGACGCGTCTCATACAGAACAGGTCAAGAATCTGGTCGGTTTCTGCCAGGTCATTATCATCGCAATTGATACACCCTATCTGTTTTCCAAGATGACACTGGACGGATACGGAGAATATCATCTGGAATACAATCGGCCGGACCTGGTAACCAACTTTTTTAAGGAGAAAATATCCGTGGAGGATCTTGTAGACAGACTGGTCCTCTTCGTACCGATCAAATGTGAACGTTACTATCACCTGACACATTCTGATAAGCTGAACATTTACTGTCGCAATTATATGCAGGAACTGACGGATGCCGTGATCGCGGGATACAGAGATCTGATCTGGTATCTTCGCTCCGCGCCGGCCCTGGCAGACAACTGCGCGATTGCCATCACGCCCATTCTGTCAGCCGGCGGGATCGATTTCATCCGCTTTCGAATGGACGAACAGACAGGGAAAATGGTCGCCCTCTACCAGAAGCCCGAGTTCCTGCCGACAGAGGAGAGCGGGTTCAGTCCGCGTTTCTGTGAACAGCCGATGATCTATACACTTGTCCATATTCTGATCGGAAACGTTCCGCAGATCAATACTCCGATAAAGAGCGGTTTTTTCGGGCGTGTTAAAAGCAACCCCCAGTCCATCAAGACAGACATTCGCACTCTGCAGAAAAAAATGAAGCGGAATGTCGGAGGGCTCTCCGACGACGGATATTATATCGTACAAAACGCAGAACGGCTTTTGCGCGAACCGTAAGCATCAACACGGGAATACTTTATAATGGTTATCTATTTTTACTGTTCCTATGCGCATTCCAGGAAGGGCTTTACCCTGACGCGCCTCAAAAGGAGGGCTGCAGCCGGTACATCTGCAATCGAAACTGTCCCGGGAGAAGAAATGCCCGGATTTGTAAATAGTTTTTTTTCTTTCGATGGCTTTCGGCTGCTCTATATGCTTTTTCAGGAGGAAGACCCGGATTTGGAGATGGCCGGAAAGAGTGTCCTGGGCGTCAGAAATCTCAGAGGATCCATGCGGGACGGCAGAAACGCGTATGCCAATATCCTGTTCGTCGCTGAAACCGCGGAAGCGGAAGTGCTTAAAAACGCGGCTCTCGATATTATCGGAAACTGGAACCGGTTTCGGGAAGATTTTATTCGGATCCTGTCACCGGTTTCAGCTGAAGGCCGGCAGGAATCATTGTTGAGTACTTCACCGGACTATTCACTGGAGACAGACAGCTTCCTGCAATGGCTTGCGGATTGTCCGGCCGCTTCCTCCTTGAAGAGGAAATGCAGTCTGTTATCTGCACCCGCGAGGATCCTGTGGCATATTCAGCATGACAGACCGGAGAAATATGCAGGAAGATTTCTGTATATGGCGGTCTGTACCTGTGCCTTTGAAGAAGCCGCAAAGCTGCTTGTTCCCGCAGGCAGAAACCAAAAGAACATAAAGAGCAAAGAGCTGCGGAAGAAACCGTCGGTGGCCGTCCCGGACAGCCGGTTTATAGCTGAATTTGCGGAGGGAAGCCCGCTCTGGGAAGCAGGCCGGTCAATAAATGGCCGGTAAAGAAAACAAGTGTTCAGGATTGACAGGTTAAAAAAAGACTCCGGGAGAATCGGAGTCAGTAAAGACAGGAACCAGAAAGGATAGGAAAAAAGAAGATGCCGTTTGGTATTTTTTACGCACAGAATCGAAAGACAGACAAACCTGTCAGGACAGATAACGAGGGCGGCAGAAAAGAGCCCCTGCCTTCTCCGCCTCAGCCGGAGCAAAAAGTGCAGAGAACATTCAATATCTGTCTGATTGCAAGGACGCAGCAGCATGCAGTGGAGTTTTTGTGTTCTATGAACGAAAACATAAACCGCTCTACAGGGCGCCGCGGGATTTCCTGGTATTGTCCGGATTCTGCCGCGATGAGCCGTCTTTCTGCCCAGCGTCAGAAATTCAACATGTTTTTCAGAACCTTCAGCAGCGACGACTGGGTCTATGGGGAGGAATCGGAAACAAAGAGTGCATACACTTTTGAATTATCACCTTCAGGCGTACAGACCAGATCCATACAGATCGTGATTCAGGTGTATTCAGGGGAGAGGGCAGCAATCCCTGTTTCCTATGATGCCCTGTGGTTCCTGGCAGACGCTGCGGCGCTTCTGCCCGGACGCGCGGAAGGAGACGCGTACAGTTCGCGTCTGAGAGAGCTTCTTCTGCAGCTTCCTGCCTGGGACGAAAAGAACCCGCGGCCCGTATGCCTGATCCTCTCGCAGTTTGAAGGAACCGAAAGTGACAACGGACTCTGGAGAACAAGATCTGAGGATGTGATGAAGAGCATCGGATGGCGCAGAGTGTTTTCCGGGACTCCGAACAAAGGCACGAGACCGGTTGTCCTCGCCGCGCAGATTTATGGCGGACTCCGGTTTGACAGGCTGGACGATGCAGGACGGCCGGTGCTGCGCCTGAGCAGTACGAGCAAGACATATTCTCCCTCCGGATGTCATATACCGCTTCTCTATTCCCTGCAGACCAGAATGGCAGGAGGCGCCAACGATTTCTTCGCGGACGTCATGGAAGGCGGCATGTTCGGAATGATCCTTGGCTGTTACGAGGAGCAGTACTCCAATCCGTCCTGGAAACCCGAATTTCTGGAGAGAGAAAAAATGCATAAGATCTCCTAATGAATTATCCGGTATCCGCACGGAATGCACCTGAGGGGAGGCATACATGAATAATAAAAGACCTTTTCTGATACTGGCATGGATCTTGTCGGCAGGATCAGCCACAGCAGCCTGTATTGCAATGGATCCCGGTCGCTGGATCCCGGAACAAACGGTTTTGCAGCGGATCATCTGGAGCGGCCTCTTTTTTGCCATATTATTCCTGGCCGGATTTACAGGGCTGTCTCTCGGCCTGAAGCTGCACCGCCGCTACAGGATCCACCGTTCCCGAAGCTGGCTCCCTGTCTGTGTACTGTGTGCGCTTCTCCTGTTTGGTGTCGGTGCCGGCGGGCAGGCTCTTTTCACGCGGAGCCGGTCTGAAGAAATCTATCATCCCTCACCGGCTGACGTGGTCCTGCTTCTGGATGACTCCTCGAGCATGGAACAACATGGATATGATGTGCCAAGGACGGAAGCTGCCTGTCGGTTCATCGATTCTCTTGATGAAAACACAAGGCTGCAGATTATTGCGTTCAGCGGAACTATCCGCGAATACGCGCCGCTCACACCGGCTGACGACGCAGGCAGAGAACTGTTGAAGACGGCTGTCCGCAGTATAGACCTCACAGGAACGACAAATTTTGATCTGCCGCTTGAAGAAGCTGTGAAGAGTCTTCTGGAGAATGGTCTGGCAGACAGCGGCAAAGCAATCATTCTTTTTACCGACGGCGAGGCAAGTATCTCGGATGAGATATTTACAAAAGTGAAAGATTCAGGTTCCTTATTTTTCAGTGTCCGAATCACAGAAACCGGAGAACAGGCTTCGACAGGGACAAGCGCGGCAGGCGCATCCGGCATTGTGACGGATACGGTCAGCAGGCTGATCCGACTCACAGAAGAGACGGGCGGCTCGGATATTGCGCTCAATCCGGGAACGGATGGGTCAATTTTCACAGACGACCTTCTGAATGCTTTCCAGACTGCTTTTGCCGCGACAACTGAGATGATCCGCACAGTACCTGACGGCCTTCTGGTCTTAACTGCAGAAATAACCCCCTATCAGCGGGCTGTACGAGTTATCACGATTCTGCTCTGCGCTGTTCTGATCGGAACAGGTTATTTCGGAGGAACCAGGCCTTTGCAGATTCTATTGAATCTGGTCTGCGGCTCCTTGTTCGCAGTCAGTATCTCACCGGCTTCCGGGCGTTATATGATCGTCGCTGTATCTGCCGGTCTTCTGCTTGGGTCAGCGATCGTCCTTCTGCGTCTTTCCGATGGGAATTCCGCAGACGCTGCAGAACGCTGAAATGTGTGTGAGGGAAGGTGAATTAACATGTATGACAGCAAACAAAGAAGCTGGATCGGCGGAGAACTTGATAAAACACAGGAGAGCTGGTGCCGGGATCCTTCCAACAGGCAGAATCCGGAGGCACAATATCTGCTGGCTGACCGAATGCTTGCGGACCTCACCGATGGAGAGCGGATCGCTGATGCCGTGTTCCTGATGGAATCGGCTGCCAAAGCGGATCATCCGGACGCCGCCTACGCGATGGGCCAGATGTTTGAACACGGCTGGGCTGTAGGAAAAAATAGAAAGACAGCACAGATGTGGTATGAAAAGGCGGCTTCTCTCGGACAGAAACAGGCCACAGAGGACCTGCAGCGTATGCGCCGTGAGAGGCGCAGGACGATACTGCTGTCCTGCGCAGGCGCCGCAGTGATCCTGGCCGTGATCGCGGCAGCCGCGGGCGGCATTTTCCAGAAACCCATCGGGGTGCTCGTACACAAGGACACCGAGCTTCGAGAGACGACGACAATGGAGGAGTTCTCCAGGGCAGTTAAGGAAGTGGTCGCCGAAAATGATGATGAACTGGTGATTACCGGAGCCAGAAAATCAAACCGTCTGATCCTGAAATTTGAAGGTGATACCATCGATCTGCGTCGATTCCCGGCAGCTACAGTTGTTGCGAACGAAAACAATCTGGTCATTATTCAGTTTAAAACGGAGGAAGAGGCAGAAGAGTGCCTGCAGGCACTCAGGGAAATGGATTCGGTCATCTTTATCATGGAGGATTCCTACAGAAAATATCAGCCTGATTCGTCGACCGGTCCTGCACTGCGGGACGCACCGGCCGGGTCATCCCGGACAGAAAAAAGCCTTGTACAAAAAACACATAGTGACACCATATTTTGCAGATCAGCCCCCAATGGACGGAATAGTGACTATACCTATCATTCCCCTTATACAGGAGAGGACTATTATTCCTGGGGAATAGAAACCATGGGGTACGACAAGCTTGCTGCATGGATCAAACATGACGTACAGACAGAACCCGTTGTAACCGCTGTCATAGATACCGGAACTGTTCCCTGTGAGGAGACAAAAGACAGGGTTCTTCCGGGATACAGTCCTTTTTCAGAGGATGGGAAAGGGTGGGATGTCTCTCCTTATTACGAAATGAATTATCATGGAACACATGTTGCAGGGACGATTCTTGACTGTACGAGGGGGCTGGACGTTTCCATACTTCCGATCAGAAATCAGATTAAAGATGAGGAGATCCTTGCGCAGCTCGGAGATGAACCTTCTGTTTCCGATTTTTTGCTTATGTCCCATTTAGTAAATATCACCTGCCTCTATTACGCTCTCGAACAGAATGCGGATGTCATCAACATGAGCTGGGCCTGGGATTTATCCACAATGACAGATGACGACCTGAATGCCTATAACTCATGCCTGGAGGATATCGTTTCCAAAGGAGTTGTGTGTGTTGTTGCCGCCGGGAATAAAACTGCGAACACTTCGGGATCATGGCCCCCGTGCACAGAAAAGTGCATTGTCGTGGGTGCACTCGGACCGGATGGTACGATTGCGAGCTTCTCAAACTATGGCGATACCGTGGATGTCTGCGCTCCGGGTGTTGAAATAAGAAGCAATGTTCCCAAAGGATATATTTTTACTTTAGAAGACCTGGACTTTGACCGTGAAGCAGATGTGATCAATCAATATCCAGATGCTTACCTGGCAGACCTGAGCGGCACCTCAATGGCTGCTCCGCATATCGCAGCTCTCGCCGCGATCCTGAAGCTTTATCACCATGACAGGACACCTGCGCAGATCGAGCAGTATATCAAGGATTACTGCAATGCTCTGGGCGATCCTGCGCATTACGGAGAGGGACTCCCGATTGCCGCAATGTTCGCGGAAGATGATATTGCTCCGGAGGAAGAGAATCCTGAATTTCCGGGGGAAGATGAAGACTATCGGGAGAATACAGGGGAAGGAACCACTGTTGAACCGCCGTCAGAAGAAGAAATTCAGGTTAGAAAAGATGACTCAGGCGCACAGTCCGGCGAAATAGAAATAACTCTGTTGTGGGATACTGTTGATGATCTGGATCTTCATTGTATAACACCTAATGGATCGCATATTTACTATAAAAATATGAATACCGGAGGAGGAAAACTGGATGTGGACAGAAACCGCACCGGGACCTCTTTCGTCACGGATCCGATCGAGCATATTTTCTTTGAGAATCCGGTTAATGGGCAGTATAGAGTATTTGTAAAGGATTATGAAGACAGAACCGACGCACAGAATGCTCATGCGACTGTACAGGTAGAGATTTCCGGTACAGTCGAGACCTATGAAGCCGTATTTAATACAACCGGTGAAAAAAAGGATATTGTCACTTTTGAATACAACGGAGGAACCCCCTGATCTTTCCTCTGATGACCCTTTCTTTGATGACCTTTATTTTGAAAAAGGGAGTAACAAAACCATAGTGAAAGGAACTGACTGCAATGGCCGCCAACTATGATCCGACAAAACCATATATTCTATGTAACTGCGGGGAGTGTACGAATGACCTGAACGCCAAAAAATGCCGCATGGGGCATGACCTGGTAAAAACCGGACAGCTTATAGATCCTAAAACAACTGCCCGATTTGACCCAACAAAACCATATATCCGATGTGACTGCGGGGACTGTACGAATGACTTTGACGCAAAAAAATGCCGTAACGGGCATGATCTGGCAAAAACCGGACATGTTGTTGATCCCAGGGAAAAAGGATCCCAGCCGTGGAAAGTGATTGCCTGTATCTGCATCGCTGCTCTTTTAATTACTGTCATTGGAAATCTTGTTATTAATGTTATTACGGATAAGCCGGATAAGCCGGTGACTGAGAGCGTCACACAAGATAATGGCCAAGATAACGCAGAATCCGGGACGGACGCTATAGCGGGAAATAACCCAATCGATCCAGTTAATACTCCTGCTACCGGAGAACAGACAGATACAAATAGCGAAACAGAAAATGGTTCCATCATTATTCCGGACTTGGTACTGAAAACCGCCATTAAAGACAAACTGGGCATTGGAGACAGGGAAATCACC
>JAUNJS010000626.1 GCA_030533125.1 Eubacteriales bacterium
GCCTGCCCCTGCCCGCGTATCACACCATTTCTGCGTAGTCCAGGTTTCCGGCAGCCGCCGGCTTGTCCCTGCCTGCGTATTACGTCTCCATCAGCCGTCCAAGCAGGCCGCGGCTCTGCAGCGCCAGCGTAATTATCGCCGCGATGACCGTGCCGCCCGCTGTGCTGATCAGAAACGGGACGACAAAAGTAAACAGCGCCGCCTTCGCGTTGCCCATCACCAGGGACGCGACCGGGTACGCCAGCATTCCGCCGATCACCGCGGTGCCGAATACCTCCCCGATCCACGCGGCGGGCAGCACCTTAAACCGCTTATACAGCAGCCCGGCAAGCAGCGCGCCGCACATACTGCCCGGAAAGGCCAGCGGCGTCCCGAGTCCGGTCAGGTTGCGGATTACACTCGCGATGAAAGCCGCCGCGAGTCCCCATGCCGGCCCCAGAAAAACCGCGCACAGCACATTCACCATGTGCTGCACAGGGGCGCATTTCGATCCCAGAACAGGAATGGAAATTGTCGATCCGACAACCGCCACCGCCGCGAAAATCGCCGCAAGCGCCAGCTTCCTGGTGTTCACGGAACTGTTCTCCATAGAACTCCCCGCCCCGGCTGTTCCGGTATTCATTGTTACGTTTCCGTTTATCTCTGTATTCTTTTCATTTTTCATGAGGCATCTCCTTCCGGGGGATCTGTGTTTTCCCCCTGCCGGCACTTCAAGGTGCCGGAGTGCCTCCTGCAGCAGGATCTCTTTTTCACCTCGCGACGCGGCATATGCACTCGTGACGCCAATGCTGTAGGCGAATATCAGCAGGATCTCTTTTTCGCTTCGCGACGCGGGATATGGATGCCGCGCGCATATAAAGGTACATAGGCGGTCGCTTTTCTCATAAAAAAGCTTTCCCGCGGATCGCAGGACGGCCGCGCTCTTTTAGAGATATTCCCCGCGGATCGCGAAAGCGTGATTCATGGGGCCGCTTCCCTTTCCGAGATCAAGCATAGCCGCGAGCGCGCCGGAAATATAATTCTTGGCGCTTCTGACCGCTGTGGGCAGGTCATATCCCTTCGCAAGCCCTGAAGCAATCGCGCTCGAAAGCGTGCACCCGGTTCCGTGGGTGTTCGGATTGTCAATCCGTCTGCCCTCAAACCAGATCAGCTCCTGTCCGTTGTACAGAAGGTCGTTCGCGTCGTTCACGCTGTGTCCGCCCTTGCACAGGACGGCGCAGCCGTAAAGCCCGTAGATCTCCTTCGCAACCGCCTCCATATCCTCCTTCGTGCTTACGCTTCGTCCGGACAGCACTTCCGCCTCCGGGATATTCGGGGTGATGACCGCTGCAAGAGGCAATAGTTCTTTTTTCAAGGTGCCGATCGCGTCCTCACTGATCAGTCTCGATCCGCTCGTAGATACCATCACAGGATCGACGACCAGGTTTCCGGCTTCATAATAACGAAGCCGTTCCGCGATCACTTCAATGAGGGCGGAGGATGAAACCATCCCCGTCTTCACTGCATCCGGCCGGATATCCGTGAAAATACAATCCAGCTGCTCCTTCAGAAAACCAGGAGTTACTTCCATGATACCTGTGACGCCGGTCGTATTCTGCGCAGTCAGGGCAGTGATCGCGCTCATGGCATAAACACCGTTCGCGGTCATTGTCTTGATATCTGCCTGGATGCCGGCGCCTCCGCTGGAATCAC
>JAUNJS010000627.1 GCA_030533125.1 Eubacteriales bacterium
GAATGGTGTGGAGTCTTCTGGCTCCGATGTTCTCCGTCTGCTCGTTCATCAGGAAGGCCATTTCTGCGATTTCGTCCACCGCCTCATCGGTAAACTCGATTTCGATCCCCTCCGTCTCCAGCAGAGCCTTATGCTGCTTCAACAGAGCATTCTCCGGAATCGTAAGGATCTTGACGAAGGTGTCTTTGTCCAGATTCTCCAATTCGACGCGGATAGGGAACCGCCCCTGTAGTTCCGGGATCAGATCCGTCGGCTTGGCTGTATGGAACGCGCCTGCGCCGATGAAGAGGATGTGATCCGTCTTGACCGGTCCGTACTTCGTATTGATAACACTGCCTTCCACGATGGGCAGGATGTCCCTCTGTACGCCCTCTCTGGAAACGTCGGCTCCGCTTCTGTATCCGGAGCCGGACGCGATCTTGTCGATCTCGTCGATAAAGATGATCCCGTTCTGCTCACAGTTCTCAAGCGCGTCATCGGTCACCTGATCCATATCGATCAGATTCTGCGCCTCTTCCTCCCGAAGGATCTTTCTGGCGTCCCTGACCCTGACCTTCTTATTTTTCTTTTTCTTCGGCGCCATATCCCCGAAGATGTTTCCGATGGCGATGCTCATGCCCTCATTGCCCATATCGAGCTGGTTGGTCTTGGGCTGGTCCGTGACCTGGATCTCGATATACTGTTCCTCCAGCAGACCGTCACGCAATTGCTGGCGCACCTGCTCTCTGGCAAGTTCCGTATCCATGCCCTGCTCATTTTTCGCGGCCTCCGCCTGCTGCTGCTCATACTGCTCCTTCTGGCTCACGTATCCGCTGTTCCCCAGGATGAAGTCGAAGGGACCCCGGCTGGACGCAGCCGAGACATTCCTGCCTTTGCCCGGAATGATGGCTTCAATGATCCGTTCCTCCACGATCTCATCGGCGATGGAGTACTTCTCCTCCAGCATCGCCTGTTTCGTGATCCGGATGGACGCTTCCATCAGATCCCGGACCATGGAATCCACATCCCGTCCAACATAGCCGACCTCCGTGAACTTGGTGGCTTCCACCTTCACAAAAGGCGCGTCCATAAGTTTCGCAAGCCTCCGGGCGATCTCTGTCTTTCCGCAGCCCGTCGGTCCCATCATCAGAATGTTCTTCGGCGTGATCTCCTCACGCATTTCCTCTGAGAGCAGGCTTCTCCTGTATCTGTTCCTCAGTGCGATCGCCACTGATTTTTTCGCGTCATCCTGTCCGATGATATATTTATCCAGTTCGCCGACGATTTCCTTCGGCGTCATCTGATAGAGTTTATTAGCCATTCGACCCGCCTCCTATAACTTCTCTACGGAAATATGATCATTGGTGTACACACAGATGGACGCGGCGATCTCCAGAGACTTCCTCACGATCTCCTCCGCTCCCAGATCCGTATTGTTGTACAGCGCATTCGCGGCAGCGTATGCGTAGTTGCCGCCGGATCCGATGGCAACAAAAGGCTGGTCAGGCACGATTACCTCACCTGTACCTGAGATCACCAGAATGTCGTCTTTGTCAGCTACGATCATAAGGGCCTCAAGGTTTCTGACTGCCTTGTCGGATCTCCAGAGATTTGCCAGCGCAACAGCCGCTCTTTTCAGGTTCCCGCCGTGTTCGTCAAGTTTGCTCTCAAACTTCTCCGTCAGAGAGAAAGCGTCCGCAACGGATCCCGC
>JAUNJS010000251.1:0-3686 GCA_030533125.1 Eubacteriales bacterium
ATGTGTGGGCGCTCGGAAAATGTCCGCAAATGCCCGAGCGAGCTCGGCATTTGCGGCCGCTTGCTCGCTGTTTATTCATACTCCGTGATCAACCTGCAGCGGGCTAAAAATGCGCGCGTTGACAAAAACTGTCAGTGCGGTATACAATTCGTTGTCAACAACTCTTAATCGCGGCTGTAATCCCGCGATGAAGAATAAACGCTCCGGCAAACCGATGGTTTGCAGGATGCAGCATAAATGCGGTGCGGAAGATGCTGGTTTTACGCGGCTTTGCGCAGCACAGACGCCTCAGCCGCTTGAAATAGCTGTCGCAGCAAAAGGACAGTTTTTTAAGCAATTTTGCGCAGCACAGAAGCCGCAGCCGCGCATCCGGTGCGCAAGACTCGCAGGCAGGCCCTGCATTTAATCTGCTATGAAGAAAAAAAGCAATCGACACACAAAAAAAGAAACAGAGAACTCCTCCCGGTCTCCGGCGGAATCCGGTTTACTGCCGGAGAATCCCGCTGCCGACCTCGAGCAGTCACTGAAGAGCAGAATAGACAGCCTGCCGTACCGGAGACTGATCAGGGAGATTCGTGTCAGTGAGAGCAAAAGCGGGAAGAGCCTGAATGTGACGATCGTTCCGGAGGGGGAGATCGTCTCCTTCGGCACGCTCAATATCGACCTGGGAAGCATCAACAGCGCTTCAAAATGGAAGAGAAAGAAAAAGGATGTCTATGGGCATGTGAAAGGATATCTTCCCCGTGTGAATCCCGGGATCACCGGGAGGATTCTGGAGGCGGCCAACGCATCCCTTGCCGCGTGGAGGGAGACGCATCCCTTTACGGACGAGATGCGCAATGCCCTCTCTTCCCGGGCGGGAGGAGAGTTTTTCAGCGCCCGAAAGACCGGGACACTGCGTTTTCTGGCGGGGAAAGAGCAGCTGTGCAGCGACCGCACGGAGATTTCTCCGGACGCGCTGGCAGTGGAGTTTAAGGGCTTTCCGTATAAGGCGGCGTATGACATCCGAACGGGTGAAATCAGGTTTTCCCTTTCGAGGGCTGACTCGCTATACGAGCAGTATTCGCGCGCGATGAAGGACGTACGGATGCGGGACGCCATTACCGCCTACCTCGAGGAAAAAGAGATTCCGGCGGAGGTGTGGTACGCGGGAAAACCGGGAACCTTTCAGATTTCCTTCCGGTTCGCGCTCTGCAGAGAAACGGAGACTGTGCATGTCGAAACGTACTTCCGCAGGATCGTTTCCGCCGCTTGCAAAAGTGCCCGGGAGCGCGCGGATCAGAAAGAAAATGAACTGGCAGGCCTGTTAAAGACCTGTCCGTATTACGGCACATATATCGCGCAGGCTGTCCTGACGACAATAGAAGAAAACGGAAACAACCTGACAAAGAATCAGATTGTGAACCTGCTCCGCGGCGTGAATGTGTCAGACGATTACAGCTTCGGGGACTTTTCCGGAAAGTATAACCTGATGTCCAAGGCGGAACTCGCCGAGGTCATGGATGTGCTGCTGCAGTTCGGCGTGATCCGCGAGCGCTGCGTGCACGGGGACTATCAGAATTATTATGTCTGCCACGTCACGCCTGAAGGGAAGTTTTTTGAAAGCCTGCAGAATGATCCTGTTCCCGGGAAGAATCCGGTTACCGAGCAGGAATATCATCTCGTTTTCAAGGCTGTCAGAGAGGATATTCCGAGGCTCTCCGAAAAGGAAAAACAGAAGCTCCTGCAGGCGGTCGTGGAGAAGCCCGGCCTGTTCCTCACCGATCCGGAACTCATCCTGGACTGCGCGGAGCGAATGGGGAGGCCCGCAGCGGAGTATCTGCAGACGGTTTTTAAAACGGAAGCAGACAGAACGAACCGCAGGATTCTGAAGCTTCTCTATAATGCCGCGGACGGAAAGGGAAAAGAGCTTCCGAAAAACGGCGTCGATGCTTTCCGGGAGAGAAAAGAGAGAAGGAGGCGGGAACAGGAAGAAGCGGAGAGAAGAGACAGGCAGCTGTTTGAGCTGGTGCTGACAGAGATTCCCGACAATTACGTCGACCTTTATCCTGCAGCCCGGCAGATGCGAAGGCAGTTTGTGCTGCACATCGGCCCCACCAATTCCGGCAAGACGCACGACGCGATCGAAGAGCTGATGCGGGCGGAGACGGGGATCTATCTCGCCCCGCTCCGGCTCCTGGCCTATGAGCAGTATGAGCGGCTGAACCGGTCGGAGTGTCCCTGCTCACTGGTGACCGGCGAGGAGCAGTACCTGATCGACGGCGCAAAGCACCAGTCCTCCACGATCGAGATGCTCAGCCTGAAAACGTACTATGACACAGCCGTCATCGATGAAGCCCAGATGATCGCGGACAGGGGGCGCGGAGGCGCCTGGACGGCTGCCATCATGGGTGTCTGCGCGCAGACTGTCCATGTCTGTGCCGCGCCGGACGCGGAGCGGCGGCTGATCGAGATCATCCGGGACTGCGGGGATGAATACAGAATCGTCCGTCACAGGCGGATGACACCCCTGGTCTTTGAGGACAAACCCTTCTCCTTCCCGGAGGATGTGAAAGCGGGAGACGCCCTGATTGTTTTTTCAAGGAGGAATGTCCATGCAGTCGCCGCGCATCTTCAGAACAAACATATAAAATGCAGCATTATCTACGGCGCCCTCCCCTATGACGTGCGGCACAGGCAGGCGGAACTGTTCGCGTCCGGAGAAACCGAAGTAGTGGTCGCCACGGACGCGATCGGCATGGGGATGAACCTGCCCATCCGGCGCGTGGTCCTGATGGAGACCGGAAAATACGACGGCTTTACGAGGCGCCCCCTGACCTACGGGGAAATCGCGCAGATCATCGGCAGGGCGGGAAGATACGGCATCTACGATGTGGGATACGCCGCCGCCGCGAACGGCGACGAAAAGGTCGGAAAGGCCATCAACCGGCATCTGCCGCCCATCGAAAAGGCCGTAATCGACTTCCCGGAGACACTCCTGACCGTCGACGCCACCATCCTGGACCTGATCCGGAAATGGGAACAGGTCGTACCCGCGGAAGGGTGGCAGAAAGAATCCGTCGAGCAGTTCCTCCGCCTGGCGGAGATGACCGCGGACCTTCACGCGCCGAAACGATTGGCGTACGATTTTCTGACGGTTCCCTTTGAAGACGAAAACAGCGAACTTTTAAACATCTGGTATGACGTTTATGAAAAAGAAGTCAGGGGTGAACCATACAGCATTTATGACCTGGCAGCCGCGGTCCGGCTGAGAAGCCCTGTCGGCGTCGACGCGATCGACGCGCTCGAACAGCAGCACCGCGTGCTGGATCTGTATTTTTCCCTGGCCCGCAAGTTCCAGCCGCAGGAGAACACGCTCGAATACATCATGGACAGGAAAAGAGACTGCTCCGAAAGAATCATGAAGGTTCTTGCCCGGCAGGGATTCAAGGAAAAAAGATGCAAATTCTGCGGAAAACTGCTCCCATGGAACCATCCGTACGGAATCTGCGAGCGATGCTGGCAGCGGCAGTGACCGGGGCCGTTTTCTTCGCGCGAAACCCGCGGCCGATTAACACAGCCGGCTTACCCGGCACACAAACAAAAACCTTATGCTTCACGACGGATATATTCCGGAAATGAAGCATAAGGTTTTTTTATCGGTCTTCGGATTTCAGTTGTCCCGTATTACGGCGCTTCCGCATCCT
>JAUNJS010000251.1:3786-5233 GCA_030533125.1 Eubacteriales bacterium
TTTCCCTCCCGAAATACAGAAGCAGCTGAAGAGGCGGTTTTCAACGCGCATAGCCGTTTTATTTTACATAATAGAGTCTGTTCTGCAGGCGCGGGGCAGCTTCGGGCTGTTCTCCGTTGACATAACCGATTGCGCAGTGTCCGATGCCTTCCCACTCTCCTTCGATTCCGAGCTCTTTGAGGAATTTCTTATATTCGTCAGTCTCAAACTCTTCTTTTGCCCGGTGGATCCAGATACTGCCCAGGCCGAGTGAATGCGCTGCCAGCATCAGACTTCCCATCACAAGACTTCCGTCATAGACATAGGTGAAAAAATCTTTCTTCGCCAGGACGATCAGAATAACCGGGGCGCCATAAAAAGGATCGAACCCTTCCGGCCATCCGCCGATTTTCCGGTTATCCTCGGAAAGCTTGTCCCTGATCTCCTTGTTGGACACTGCGATCGTGATCACTCCCTGTTTTCCCATACCGCTCGGTGCGTAAAGACCTGCCTCCATGATCTGCTCGATGTCCGCGGAAGGCGGAAGATCCGGTTTAAAGCTGCGGATGCTCCTGCGCTCCTGAATGGCTTTGATAATATCGTTCATACATACCTCCTCCCTGAAAACACTTTTCAGATACCTGATTTACCGGCACCCTTCAGGATGCCATTCTATGTCTCCTTATAACGATTTCATTGCCTCTGCCGCACTGTCAGGATAGCACAAACTTCAGGCGCTGCATATCAATTTCCCTGATTTACCGGAAAAAGCGCCGGCGCTGTAACCGGAATCCGCCCCGGTTCAGTTACAGCGGAGCCGATTCATGCGCCGGGAAACAGAATCGGGATCAAGAATTGAGGAGTTTTAAAATTGTATCATTGTATACAAATAGAGGTTGACAGACTTGGAAAGGTGTGTATAATGTGGTGTAAAGCAAAGGCGCTTGAATAAACGGCAGAGCCGTTTATTCAGGTGCCTTTTTTCGTGACCGGACGATTTTTCATTCGCGGAAAATATGGGGTTGCGAGGGTGCTGCAGTTCGAGGGACGAACCGGAGTCGGCAAGTGTCTCTTCGAGTTCAGTATTCCTCGCGCGGATGCACTAAGGCTTGCCATGTATTTCGGACGGGCAACGCCTTAACTCGCATTTCGTGTTGAAGACACGAAATGCTCAAACACGGCGGCGACAATCGCCCGGCCGTGAGGGCCGTGCGATTGACCCGTCCTCCATACATGCCTCGCCAAGTGCATCCGGCACTCGTCATAATTCACTCTCAGAGACAGCTTGCCGCCTCTGGTTCTGTGAACTGCTAAACCGGAATCTATCAAGTGATAGCTGTCGGGCGGACGGCAATCAGAACCGGAGCGGGACGCGAGTTAAAGCCGGCCCTCCATCCGCCCATGAAACGACGCAGTCACATCCGCGCGAATTGAACGTGAGGCCAAAGGGGCCGTTCCGCGAAGGTTC
>JAUNJS010000252.1 GCA_030533125.1 Eubacteriales bacterium
ATTAAAAAAAGAACAAATGAGAAGCAGACACCAAGGCGCTCCGGAACGGGAGGATCTTATGAGCGAACAGGAAAAAAAGAATCTTACGAACGATGAGCTTGGGCAGGTTTCAGGCGGAAACGATGGAATGGGAGGAAATTTCAGCGTAATAGACATCCCTCCCCTGTGGGTGCGTGTCACGGCTTCCGCCCTCAACTGCAGATACTGGCCGAACGGCGAGATTGCCAAGGTCTATGAGTACGGACACCGTCTGCAGGTCAACGGAATCACCACCGACGGACTGTGGTACAGACTCTGGATCTACGATCCGAGGGGCGGAGAGTGCAACGGATATATCTTCAAGCAGTATACGGAGGCCATTCAGGGGTGATTTTTCCCTTCCATTATTAGATAAGGCCTGTCACTTTATTGCTTCAGGAATATCCGAAAGTTTTTTCTTCCGGTTGCTGCGTAAAAATCCCCGGCGATGTACTTGAATCAAAGATTCATGATTGCCATACGTCTTTTTCCCTGTACCCGAAAGAAACACCACAGGCATCTCTTTCCCAGGTTGTTTTCGGACAGTTCCTGCGCAAAACGGATCTTTAAAACGGAACCGGGCATCACCTTTTGAGGCGGCGCCCGGTTTTTTATGACACGGCACGCGCAATGTGGTTTTGCGCCTTGCGGCGGCCCCTTCATACTGACCGGGAGAACCGAATATTGAAACAACAAAAAACAAACTACAACAGAATAACCGAGCGGATCATTGAGGGGATCCTTCAGGATAATAAGCAGGATTCCGGGAAGCAGGGAGTCCCGCGAGTCCCGCGCCTCCTGCTCCACAGCTGCTGCGCACCCTGCTCCAGCCATGTGATGGAATACCTGCGCGAATACTTCGCCCTGACCGTTTTTTTCTACAACCCGAACATCACGGCACCCCGGGAGTATGAGAAGCGCCTCGCGGAGGAGAAACGCCTGATCGCGGCCTATAACCGCCAGGTGGAGACGCAGGATTTCGGCGGGATGCACTCAACCCCCGCCGCGAAAAAGATCGGGATCCTCGAGGCCCCCTACGACCCGGAAACCTGGTTTTGTGCCGTGCGGGGGCTGGAAGACTGTCCCGAGGGCGGAGAGCGCTGTGCCGTATGCTTCGAGATGCGCCTTCGGGCGGCCGCGCGCGCTGCGGCCGGGATCGGACATGGCTCCGGCGTTTACGATTACTTCACGACGACCCTTACCATCAGCCCCCTCAAAAACGCGGCGCTCCTCAACGAGATCGGGGAGCGGATGGCGGCGGAGTACGGGGTCAGATGGCTCCCCTCGGATTTTAAGAAAAAAGACGGTTATAAGCGTTCCATCGAACTCTCCGGGGAGTTCGGCCTCTACCGGCAGAACTACTGCGGGTGTGTCTTTTCCCGCCCGGCCGATGCTTCCGGAGAAACCTGTAAAGCAGATATTTCCTGCGAATCGGAGCCTGTCTGCGAAGCAGATCCTCTCCGCGGAGCGGATCAAGAGAAGGAGACGGACAGGCCGGCGGATCCGGCGCGTCCTCCGCGGGCCAGTCATTGACCGCATCTGCTTGACAAATCTTCGTGTATTTGCCATTATAAACGGACTGATAAAAGACTGACAGGAGGAGTGCAGCTGAAAATGAAGCAGTTTCTGGAACTGATATCGGAGGAAATGTCATCCGCTTTTGAGGCGGCGGGATATGACGGAGCCCTGGGGCGCGTGACGGTGTCGAACCGGCCCGATCTGTGCGAGTACCAGTGCAACGGCGCGATGGCGGGCGCGAAACGCTTCCGCAAAGCACCGTTTATGATCGCGGAGGACGTCGTGAAGGCCCTCTCGGCCAAAAATGACGGGACGGGTTCCGCGGTCTTCGCGAAGGCCGAGGTGGTAAAGCCCGGTTTTCTGAATCTGGACGTGAAGGAGTCCTTCCTGCAGACATACCTTCGGGAGATGGCTGACGATGAGAGGCTCGGCATGCCGCTTCCGGAGAAGCCGGAGCGGATTATCCTGGACTACGGCGGACCCAATGTGGCGAAGCCCCTGCACGTGGGGCATCTGCGCAGCGCGGTCATCGGCGAATCCTTAAAAAGGATTCTGCGTTTCCACGGAGACGAGGTCATCGGCGACATCCATCTGGGGGACTGGGGCCTGCAGATGGGCCTCGTGATAACGGAACTGAAAAAGCGCATGCCGCATCTTCCGTATTTCGATCCTTCATACACGGGAGCATATCCTGAGGAGGCTCCCTTTACGGTCTCGGAGCTGGAGGAGATCTATCCTTACGCGAGCGCGAAATCAAAGAAAGACTCCGGTTATTACGCGGAGGCTATGGACTACACGCGCCGCCTGCAGGAAGGGGAGCGGGGGCTCTACGCGCTGTGGGAGAAGATCGTCGCGGTCTCCGTGGCGGATATGAAGCATAATTACGAGAACCTCGACGTGACTTTTGACCTGTGGAACGGCGAAGCCAGTGTCCATCCGGTCATCCCGGGCATGGTCAGAGAAATGAAGGAAGGCGGGTACGCGCATGAGAGCAAGGGCGCCCTGGTCGTAGATGTGTCCGAGGAAACAGATACCAAAGAAATCCCGCCCTGCATCGTTCTTAAATCCGACGGTGCATCCCTTTACACGACGACGGATCTCGCGACAATCAAGGAACGCGTGGAGAAATACCATCCTGACCGGATGATCTATATTACAGACAAGCGCCAGGAGCTCCATTTCAGACAGGTCTTCCGCGCGGCGAAAAAGTGCGGCCTCGCGGACGACTCGACAGAGCTGGTCCACATCGGTTTCGGCACGATGAACGGGAAGGACGGAAAGCCCTTCAAGACCCGCGAGGGCGGCGTCATGCGTCTGGAGAGCCTCATCGCGGACATCGACGCGGAGATGCTTTCCAAGATCAGTACGAACCCGGAGATCCCGGCGCAGGAGGCGGAACAGACCTCCCGGCAGGTCGCGCTCGCGGCCCTCAAGTACGGCGACCTGTCCAACCAGGCCTCCAAGGATTATGTTTTTGACATAGAAAAATTCACCTCCTTTGAGGGGGATACCGGCCCTTATATCCTTTATACGATCGTGCGCATGCGGTCCATTCTGTCCCGCTACGCCGCGGAGCAGGGGGCTGCGGATCCCGCCGCGCTCAGGCCCGGCGAGCCCGGCAGCGCCATAGAGAAAAAACTCATGATGGACCTCGCGGGGTTCAACGCCATGATGGAAGGCGCCTCCAGGGACCTCGCGCCGCACAGGGTCTGCGCCTATATTTATCAGCTTTCCAACGATTTCAATACATTCTATCACGCCACCAGGATCCTGACGGAACCCGACCGCGGGAAAAAAGAGGGCTGGATCGCCCTGCTGCATCTGACGGAGCGCGTTCTGTCCCGCTGCATCGATGTGCTGGGGTTTGACGCTCCAAAGAGAATGTAAATACCTCAGGGCTGCCTGACAAGTGAATAGAAATTGTATACAGGTACATATCTGCCGCTGCTCAGAACATTTATTTACAATCAAGGCTAAACATGTTATGGTACTGTAGAGCGAAAAACAAATCGTCCGCGCTCCCGCGGGCGGCCATCCGTGTGTATATTTATGCAGGGAAATACACGGAAAGGGAATCTGCCGTCTGTCCGCCCGGAACAGGACCGGCCTCTCACCTGCCGCGAGGTATTTGAATGGAACAGGGGAAAATAATAGTCTTTTCCGGCGAGGGGAGGGGAAAGACAGCCGCGGCGCTGGGAATCGCGCTGGATGCGGCCGCTGATGGAAAAACCGCCGTCATTATTCAGTTCCTGAAAGGCAGGGGGCTCGCGGAATCCATTTTCTGCAAGCGGATGGAACCGGCCATCAAGATTTTCCGTTTCGAGAAATCGGAAATTGATTATGACGAACGTCCCGCGGAGCAGCAGCAGGACGATATCTCCAGTATCCGCAACAGCCTGGGCTTCGCCAGGAAGGTGCTGAAAACGGGGGAATGTG
The DNA here is from genome assembly GCA_030533125.1 of Eubacteriales bacterium. Taxonomy (GTDB): domain Bacteria; phylum Bacillota; class Clostridia; order Lachnospirales; family Lachnospiraceae; genus CAG-791. Next base: position 3,973 of record JAUNJS010000252.1, read on the forward strand.
ACATTCTGATTCTGGACGAAGTGCTGGGCGTGATTGACAACGGGATCATCACCGTGGAGGAACTGCGGGAACTTGTGAGCCATCGGGGGGCCACGCAGGTTGTCTTCACCGGGCGCGTCCTGTTCGGCGAACTGTGTACATTTGTGGATGAAATCTCCCAGATCAGCACGGTGCGCTTTAAAAAATATGATGTTTAATTATCGGGAGGAATTACCATGGCCATTTTTAAAAATGCGGCAGTCGCGATCGTCACCCCTTTCAAGGAAGAGGATTTTTCGGTTAATTACGATGCTTTTGCGGAGCTGATCGATTTTCAGATCGAAAACGGCACTGACGCCATTGTTGTCTGCGGATCCACGGGAGAAGCGGCAACCATGACGGAGCAGGAACACCTGGATGTCTGCAAGTTCTGCATTGACTATACGAAAAAGCGGGTGCCGGTTATTGCGGGCAGCGGCTCGAACTGTACGCAGACTGCGATGAACCTTTCCGCGGAGCTCGCGGAATACGGCGCGGACGGCCTGCTGGTCATCCATCCCTACTATAATAAGGCTACCCAGAAGGGTCTGGTGAAGCATTTTACCATGGTTGCGGAGTCTGCGAAGGGATGCCCCGTCATCCTTTACAACGTGCCCGGCCGCACCGGCGGCAATATCGCGCCCGAGACAGTGGCGAAGCTTGTCAAAGACGTGCCCAACATCGTCGGGATCAAGGAAGCGAGCGGGGATATCGGTCAGATCGTCAAACTGATGACCCTGACGGACGGAAACATCGACCTGTATTCCGGCAATGACGATCAGGTCGTGCCCCTCATGTCCATGGGCGGTCTCGGCGTAATCTCCGTCGTCTCCAATATTGCCCCGAAAGCCATGCACGATCTGTGCGACAAATTCCTGCAGGGCGATGTGGCAGGTGCCGCGAAGCTCCAGAGAGACACGCACGATCTGTTTGAAAACCTGTTTTCCGAGGTGAACCCGATTCCCGTCAAAAAGGCTGTCAATCTGATGGGATTCGCGGCGGGCCCGCTCCGCATGCCGCTTACCGAGATGGAAGAGGAGCACGCAAAGAAGCTCGAACAGGCCATGCGCGCATTCGGTCTGCTCGGATAAAATGAATCGGGCATAAGAGTCCCGGTGAAGAAGGAATCCGGAATACAATAAGTCCGGCAGAGAAAGAACACAGTATAAGTTGAATCCGGCAGGGATTGAATCCGGCAGAGAATAAGTCCGGCAGAGAAAGAATCCGGTATAATCTGAA
>JAUNJS010000628.1 GCA_030533125.1 Eubacteriales bacterium
GTCATCTGCCAGAACGGATACTTGATGATCACCGGTGTGTTCGCACCGACGCCCAACTCCAAGTACAGCACATGGAGGTTTTCATGTCTTCTCAAGAAATCGGAATATGCTGCGGAGGCTCTGTGCCATCCTTCATCTTCAACGAAGGATTCGTCAGCGCGGAGATTCATTGTCACGTCTGAACCATCATCCGGGCATTTGGGAATCAGGTCTGCGGGAATACGCATCAATACCCGTCCGCTCTCCGGCACCTGATAATTGCCATCCGCGTCCTTCACAAAACCCTGTGCCTCCATCGCCGCCATGACCCACTCCTCGTTGTCATAGGTCTTTTGGTTTGACGGATCGACACTCTGAAACAAGCCATAGTCGCCCTGCGTATAGAAAAGGCGTTTCCTGTCAAACCCGGCCCTCTGGAACTGGTGATCCACGTTGGTCGTAATCACAAAATAGTCCTTGCCCTTCATAATGGAAAGCAATTCATTATAAACCGGCTTTGGAGCATCAATATAGCGGTTGTAATAGATGTGCCTCGCCCACCATGCCCAGCGCGTTTCATCATCAGGGAAGGGGTAGAAGCCTCCGGAATACATATCACGGATACCAAACTTCTCCGCAAAATCGAAGAAGTAGCGCTCAAACCGCTCACCGCTGTATGTCAGACCAGCAGAAGTTGATAGTCCTGCTCCTGCACCGATAACGATGGCGTCGGCTGTTTCGATTTCTTTCTTCAGCCGGATAATCCGGTCTTCCTTTGTTCCCGACCCGAAGGACATCCGATTGCTGAAATATCGCACGGCACTCAGCCCTTTCTGTATGCTTTCCTGATATCCGTTCGGAACATCACGAAATAAGTCCCTCGTAATATTTCCGGTCTTCGTCTTTAAAAACATTAAAAATCACCCTTTCCATCTGACCGTCATGCTCTGAAAGCCATGTGGTAACCGTCCTGACGGCGATCTCTGCGGCTCTCTTGTTTGGAAAGTGGAACACCCCCGTGGAGATGCAGCAGAACGCCACGTTCTTCAATCCGTTTTCCATGCACATATCCAGTGTGTTCCGATAACAGTCAGCAAGATCTTTTTCTAATTCCTGAGTCAGGTTATGCTGCACAATCGGCCCGACAATGTGGATCACTTTCTTCGCCGGAAGATTATAGGCGTCCGTCAGCATCGGTGCTGCAGTTGGCTGTTCATAATCCTTGCCGTACCTGATCCGCAGCTGATTCATCTGCCGATTGCACTCGGCTCTAAGCTGAACCCCTGCAAAGGTATGGATGCAGTTGTCGATGCAGGTGTGCATCGGAACGAAGCAGCCCAGCATCTGAGAGTTGGCAGCATTGACAATCGCATCGACCGCCAGCCTCGTGATATCTCCCTGCCAAATAGACAGTCCATCACGCATGACAGGAATATCCGAAAGCTGCACAATGCCTTTCTCCTCGGCTCGTCCAGACAAGTATTCATCCTGAACTTCCAGCACCTCATCCGGCAGTCGTTTTGGCATGCGGATGTTCATCAAAGACCTTAGGATACGCCGTTTCCCCTCCTGATCGGCAGGTATTTTAAGATCTTTGTATTCGCCGGAATCCGCCTTGAACTCTTCCACAAGATAATCAAGGCGCTGCTCCTGTGTTATTTTCTTGCTCATGCTATTACCTTCTTTCCGCGGCACCCGCAGGACATA
>JAUNJS010000034.1 GCA_030533125.1 Eubacteriales bacterium
ATACGATCTCTCGCATGATTACGGCGCCGTTCATGCCAAAGACGCGGGCCATCTCGACGAGTTCCCTGTCAGCTGCCAGAATACCGCTCTCGACGTTGGCCCAGACCACAGGCAGGACGGTGAAAAAGGCGATGGTGGAGGGGAGTTTTCCGCGTGAGACCCACAGAAAGAGCAGGATGGTAAAGGAAGCCACCGGGATTGCGCGGACCAGCTGTACAAGAGGCGCGGTCAAAACACGGAACAGCTCGAAGCGAGCGCTGAGTACCGCCAGAATAGTTCCCGCGATTAAGGCACACACAAAACCCGTCAGAATGCGCAAAACAGAGAGCCCCACAGCTGTGAGACTCTCCCTGTCCGTTATGATTCTTCCCAGGGCTGTAACTGTGCTGACCGGCGTCGGAATCGGAATCAAAAGACCGCGATTCACAAAAGTGGCTGCAAAGTGCCACACGATCAGCCAGAATAGAACAGCTCCCGCTGATATGATTTTGGACCGAATACGCATTTTCCCCTAATGATAAAATGATAAGAAATAAAAACCTTCTTTCCGGCAGGCGGAAACCTTCCACTGCTGCGACAGGACGAATCCTCCAAGGATCCGGGAACCTTCCCCGCAGCGGCAGAACCAATCCTTCAAGGATCCGGGAATCATCCGCCGCAGTGACAGTGTCTTTTCTCCCAGACAGGCAGGAATGGGAACATCCCGTCTTTCCTCATCATAGATGTGTGGATTCCCGACATTTTTACTCGACAATCCCGCCGCTGTTTCGACATGGAAGGATCATTTTTAATAGTAAAAATCGTCTGCCGGAAGGGCTCCGCCGACGCTCCCGGGCGCCGCGTCATACATGACCTGCAGATAGCCGCCCAGCTGTTCTTTCATATCCTCTCCTGTGATAAATGTCAGGCCGCACTGCGGAATAGCTTTCTGCGCGATGGCTGCCTTGGGGATCAGTCCGTAGGATTCGCAGAGCGCGGCTGTCCCTTCTACATCTGACTGAGCCTTCTCGATGGATGCCCGATATTCGGTCAGGAACGTTTCGACGGCGTCCGGATTCTCCTCCAGATAGGCTTTGCGCACGACCACGCAGCCCATCATCAGACGGCTCTGCCCGCCGGAGACAGCATCCCACTCATCCGTCATGTCAAAGAGCTTCGCCGCTCCCTCATTCTGCATCAGGAGGGTGGTCGCCACAGGCTGCGGCGCCATGATCAGCGCTTCGGGATCGTTCTGCCAAACGGACAGAAGCTCGCTTCCTTCGCCCACAAACTGGATCGTCACATCCATGTCGGGATCAATGCCGTTTCCGTTCAGCACATAGCGCAGAACATACTCGGGGTTCGCGCCCTGGCCGGGAGAATAGATGGTTTTGCCCTTCAGGTCCGCGACAGACGCTATTTCTTCACCGGAAAGGCCGGCGGGCGCGAGGATGCTCAGCACACCCAGCGTGTTCACAGCCAGTACGGAGATCTTTCCTTCTGTCTTATTGTACAGAGTGGAAGCCAGGTTTGTGGCGATTGCGGCGATGTCCGCCTCGCCTTTTGAAAGCGCCGCAACGATCTCATCATTCTCGCCGGTCATCGTGATGTCATAGGGCCGGGCGGTTTCTCCCGCGTCCGCGGCTGCCCACAGGTTCATCGCCCCGACCCCGGTCGGACCGGAAAGCACGAACAGGCGCAGGGCATCCCCGGCGGGTTCTGCCGCCTCGGATGCAAATTCGGCTGTTGCCGCGGCGGGGGCCTCTATTGCCGACTCCGCAGGCTCAGAAGTCACCGCCTCAACAGGTGCCTCTTCTGTCTCCGCAGGCTCTTTTCCTTCCACTTCCGCAGGTGCCTCCGCGGATTCCGCAGGCTCTTTTCCTTCCGCTTCCGCAGGATCAGCAGCCGCTTCTTCCTTCTTTTCTTCCTGTGTCTCCTGCTGCGCGGCAGGAGCGTCCGCCGCCTTGCCGCCGCAGGCCGCAATTGAGACACACATCACGGCTGCCATCATCAGTGCCAACATTCTCTTCTTCATGATTACCCTCCTTGTACTATATCTGGTACAATCTTATGATAAGACCCGGACCCGCCTTTTCGTCAAGTGCTTTTTTCATAAAAACACCATATCGTTAATCGACGGCGATCCTTCACATATGATTCACATAATAAACGCACCCCAGACCACTGATTTATGACATAATGATGTAGAACTTCGGGTAAGCCATAAATTCGTCCTCTAAGCATTGGATTTAAAGCACCCAATCCGAAGCTGAGGGCGGGATCATTTTCGGGCAGATACTGCTCCATCCATTACAGGTCCATCAAAAACAGGTCCATCATCAGGAAGAACGAAGAAAAACAGGATCTTCGTGATTCATTCGTCTACAAGACAGAAAGGATGTACTGCTATGAAGAGAAAAGACGAAATCTGGGCAGACAGAAAGCGCAATTTCCTTGGCCTTCCCTGGTCTTTCACAAAATATCTGCTGACCCCGGACAGGCTGTTCATCAACACCGGCTTTTTAAACAGCCGCGAAGATGAGGTCCGGCTCTACCGCATCACTGACATAACCCTCACCAGGTCTCTCTGGCAGAAGATCACGGGCACAGGGACCATCCACTGTGACTCCGCGGACCAGACGATGCGCAATTTTGATATCAAAAACATCAAAAAGCCCGAGCAGACCCGGGAACAGCTCTCGAATATGGTGGAGGAATCCCGCAGGGCAAACCGTGTCTATACGAAGGAGACGATGCTGACGGGCGGTTTCGGAGCCCCTGTGATGGAAGGTCCCGATATGGAGCACGGGATGTATGGCCAGGATGGGCCGGATCCGGAAGATATGGCAGAGAACCATTGAAGCGGAGCATCCCTGTCTCATAATACAGTTCTTATTATATACAGTTATATACAGTTCAAATTCTACACGGTTTTTTTTAACTCAATACAGTTTATATATAGAAAAAAGGAGAGCGGGGCGTTGTCTGTTTTTTTCAAATCGTTTATGTAATACTCCGGACAGAGGATATAATTGACTAACCAATAGTGAAATGATACGATTAAAAACAGAATATTACATGTAATTTAACATAATTGCATCAACAATCAAGGAGGTATCTGCATGAACTACACGACAACGCAGGCGCATGAAGAACTGCGTGCAAAAGTGCGCGCATTTGCAGAAGCGGAGGTAAAGCCGATCGCCTTCAAGCTGGATCAGGAGAGCTGTTTTCCCAGAGACGCAGTGACAAAAATGGGAGAGCTCGGGCTGATGGGCCTCCCGTATGAAACCGAATATGAGGGTGCCGGACTCGATGTCCTCAGCTACGCGATCGCCGTGGAAGAGCTGTCCCGCGTGGACGGCGGCACCGGTGTTATCCTCTCCGCGCATACATCCCTGGGCACCTATCCGATCGCCGCGTTCGGCAATGAAGAACAGAAAAAGAAATATCTCCCCGATCTCTGTTCGGGCAGGAAGGTCGGCGCGTTCGGCCTGACGGAGCCCAATGCCGGTTCGGACGCGGGCGGAACGGAGACGACCGCGGAGGATATGGGGGATTACTATCTCCTGAACGGCGAAAAAATATTCATCACAAACGGCGGCGAGGCGGACACCTATGTGGTCTTTGCCGTCACGACGCCCGGCATCGGCACGAAGGGCATCTCCGCCCTGATCGTTGAGAAGGGCTGGGAGGGATTCACGTTTGAACCCCATTACGACAAGCTCGGGATCCGCTCCTCCGCGACCTGCCAGCTGAATTTCAACGATGTAAAGGTTCCGAAGGAAAATCTCCTGGGCAAGGAGGGAATGGGCTTCAAGATCGCCATGAGCACGCTGGACGGCGGCCGCATCGGCATCGCGGCGCAGGCGCTGGGCATTGCCCAGGGTGCCTACGAGGCGGCGGTGGAATACTCCAAGGAGCGTGTCCAGTTCGGGCGCCCCATCTGCACGCAGCAGGCGATCGCGTTCAAAATCGCGGACATGGCGACCAAGCTGCGCTGCGCGCGCTTCCTCGTCTACTCAGCCGCAGAGCTCAAGCAGGCGCACGCCCCTTACGGCATGGAAGCTGCCATGGCGAAGATGTATGCCTCCGATATCGCCCTGGAAGTCACCAATGAGGCCCTGCAGATCTTCGGCGGGTCCGGCTATCTGAAGGGCATGCCCGTGGAGCGCTTCTACCGCGACGCGAAGATCACGACGATCTACGAGGGCACGAACGAGATCCAGCGCGTCGTCATCGCCGCGTCGATCCTCGGAAAAGCCGGAAGGGTCAAAGAAGCGGCGCCCGCGGCGGCCGCCGCGTCCGGAAGCGAGACCGGCATCCGCAAACGCCAGATCCTCAAGGGAACTCCGGAGGAAGCGGTCAACGCCCTGGTCGCCGCGCTCAAGAGCGACGGCTATGACTTCACCGTCGGCATCCCGATCGACACGCCGATTGCGGAGGCGGAGCGCGTCGTCAGTGCCGGAAAGGGCATCGGCGAAAAAGATAACATGAAGCTGATCGAGGACCTTGCGAAGGCCGCCGGCGCCGCCATCGGCTCCTCCCGCCCCGTCGCGGAGACCCTGCAGTATGTCCCGCTGGAGCGCTATGTCGGCATGTCCGGCCAGAAGTTCAAGGGCAACCTCTACATCGCCTGCGGCATCTCCGGCGCCGTCCAGCATCTCAAAGGCATCAAGGACGCGTCCACGATCGTCGCGATCAATACAAACAAAAACGCGCGGATCTTCAAAAACTGCGATTACGGCATCGTCGGCGATGTCAAAGTGATCCTCCCTCTTCTCGCGCAGGCGCTGGATACGGGTGAGAAACAGCCCGCGCCCCCGATGGTCAAGATGAAGCGCGCCCTCCCGAAGGTCGAGAAGAAACCGAAGTGGCTCGGCGTCTGCCTGGGCTGCGGTTTCGAGTACGATCCCGAGACCGGCGATCCAGACAACGATGTCGCTCCCGGCACGGCCTTCAAGGATCTTCCCGAAGGCTGGGTCTGCCCGCACTGCGGCGAGCCCACTCGTTCCTTCATTGAGATTGAGATTTAAAAGAAAATGCACAAAAAGAGCTCTGTGACAGGAACGTCAGCCCGCTGTTTCTTCAAACCGCGGTTCCGCATTTATCTCGACAAGTAAAGCACGGGATCAACTGCTGCGGCAGCTGTGCCTGTTGGACCGGGAGTTCAATTCCAATTGAAGTTCCGGCAAGTTCAGCACGGGATCACCTGCCGCGGCAGCCGTACCTGCTGGAATGCAGGATTCCAATGAATAAGGAGGGTAACGCACATGCATAATTATAGAAAAGTCACCGACGACCTGTACTGGGTGGGCGCGAATGACCGGCGTCTCGCCCTGTTTGAAAATATCCATCCGCTCTATCACGGTGTCTCCTACAATGCCTATGTCCTTCTCGACGAAAAAACCGTCCTCTTCGACACGGCGGACTGGGCAGTCGGACGCCAGTTTATCGAGAACGTGACCGCTGTACTGGACGGACGTCCCCTCGATTATATGGTGATCAACCACGTAGAGCCGGACCACGCCGCCAGTATCGCGGAGATCCTGCTGCGCTGGCCGGACGTGCAGATCATCACGACGCCGAAGGCCGTCACGATCCTGAAACAGTTCGGTTTCCCGATCGACGTCAACCGGATTGAGCAGGTCAATGAGGGCGACACGAAATGCTTCGGCGCCCACACTGTCGCCTTCGTCAACGCCCCGATGGTCCACTGGCCGGAAGCCATGGTGACCTTCGACACGACAAACGGCGTCCTCTTCTCCGCGGATGCCTTCGGATCCTTCCGCTCCCTGGACGGCAAACTGTTCTCCGATGAGTTTGACTTCCGCGGTGAGTGGATTGATGACGCCCGCCGGTACCTCACCAACATCGTCGGCAAATACGGCCCGCAGGTCCAGCACCTGCTCAAAAAGGCCGCCGGCCTCGACATCAGGATCATCTGCCCGCTGCACGGGCCCGTCTGGCGCGATCCCGATGACATCGGCTACATCCTGGATAAATACCAGCACTGGAGCACGTATGAACCCGAAGAGAAAGGCGTCATGATCGTCTACGGCTCCATGTACGGCGGCACCGAACAGGCCGCGGAGATCCTGGCCTCCAGACTCGCCGACCGCGGCGTCCTGAACACCAGGCTCTACGATGTCAGCAGCACCCACGTCAGCTACCTGATCTCGGATGTCTTCAAATACAGCCACCTCGTGCTGGCTTCCGTGACCTACAACCTCGGCATTTTCCCGCCGATGCACAATTTCCTGATGGATATGAAGGCGCTCAACGTGCAGAACCGCACTGTGGCCGTTATGGAGAACGGCTCCTGGGCGATCCGCTCCGGAACCCTGATCCGCGAATGCCTGGGACAGCTCAAACGCATGAGGATCCTCGAGGACGGAGTCACCATGGCCTCCTCCCTTCAGAAACAGAACCTTCCGGATATGGATGCCCTGGCGGACGCCATTGCCGCTGATTTTCGGCAGGAATGATCATGAACGACACGTTTCGTCTGACATCCCCCGAAAACTGCCGTGCCGGGGCTTCCGGGTTCTGCCGGGGATAAGACCTCTCCGGCTTACGCCCTGCACTGCCGGCGCGGCATAAACGGATCATAAAGATCCTTTGTCTTTTACCGTAAATACGCGCTTTCCGATGCGCTTCCCGCTTTAAAACGTGCCGGATCCTGTGAACACCTGCTCACAGGATCCGGCGACTGTCTCTGGATATGGGTTTGTTCTCATGATAAAATAGAACCATACAACTATGTTTTTCGCCCTCTGTAATTCCGGATCCGGCACCGCACGCAGATACCCCTGCATTCCACGGAGGCTGCTTAAATGACTATTTTTATCTCGTTCGCCCCTGCTGACAAAAAACTGTTTACCGAACTGGCTGAACGTCTGAAAAAAAGGGGACATATTGTGTATCCGCGTTCCGGAAAACATGTGATTCCTCATTTGTTTAATTCGATCAAGGAAGAGATCTCGGAGTCCGATGTTTTTGTCGCGCTGATCACGGAACACTATTCGAACTCCAAAACCGCGCTCATGGAGCTGAACACAGCGGTATTCACACGGATGATCCGGATTCTGCCGTTTATCTCGGGCAATGCATCGGTGCCGGTTTCCGTAGCAAAAATAATATGCGGAAAAGCAGACACAGAAGAGGAAATGATCGCTAAGGTGATGAGCTGCGTCACGCTTCTGGAGGACAGTGAGAAGAAAGCTCTGTCAGATGACAGGAATCAAGCGCAGACGCCGATCCGGAAAAGCGACGCGGTCCAGCCCGAAATCTATGATACGGAAACCAAGATCGCCGCCCTGCAGAAAGCATTCGCCGACAATCGTCTGACACTGGTCTGCGGGGCGGGGATCTCGAGAGATTCTTCGATCCCGACATGGGACGATCTCCTGGTGCGTATTCTCAATGATATCTACTCGGAACATGATTCCCCGGAGCCGGACGACAAGGTTTCGGCGGAATACCTGCTGTCACTTTTCCCGGATTCGAATCTTATCCTCGGGAAGTATTTAAGGATCTTATTGGCCGATGATTTTGAACGTATTGTCCAGAAGCATCTTTACGCGGAGTATAACCTGAGCCGCGGCCTGCGCTATTCCGCAGAAGAAGGTTTCATGTACGATGAAGCGGAAACGCCGATTTTGAAAGCGATCGTCGCGCTTGCCCGGCCGGAAAAAAGCGGAAGTCGGCTGGATTCGATCATCACATTCAATTTTGATGACCTGATCGAAAAAGCCCTGGAAAAACACAGCATCGACTACACTTCCATATGGAAAGAGGGACAGTCCGGCGAACCTGATCAGCTGCCTGTTTTCCATGTACATGGTTTCCTGCCGAATCAGGAGGATCTGGATACTCCCAACCTGGTTTTCAGCGAAGAGGCATATCACTCCCAGTTCATTGATCCGTACAGCTGGGCAAATCTTACCCAACTGAACGCCTTCTCCACCAACGTATGTCTGTTCACAGGAATCAGTCTTTCCGACCCCGATTTGAGGCGGCTTCTTGATATTGTATGGAGAAGAAATCACACATGCAGACACTATATCATTATGAAAAAATCAGACCGGAAGAGTAAAACGGACGAAATCGCAAACATGCTGTTCGAGCAGGATGCCTATCTGCTGGGGCTGAACGTGATATGGTGTAATGATTTTTCGGAAATTCCGGCAATTCTGTCCAGAATTGCCGGAGCGGACATCTAGTCGTGCAGATTACCCGCGCGGAATATATCGCGCAGTATAAATCGTGCGGCACAGAACAAATAGTCTGGGCGGAATAATTTTTCTATCAGCTTTATGCCAATCTACGCAGCCGGAAAATAAAACCGGCACATACTGCCCGGACGATATTCAGGACAAAAAAATGACTGCGGCCAATGCGGCATGCAGTCATTTTCAGTCGTGGACTTGCAGTATTAGATTGTCCGGCTGTACCGGGAGATCTCCGTGACCGGCGTTTTCGCTTCCTTCCGCAGGGGCTTTTCCGCTTTCTGAGGGTCAGGAGCCGTAAATCATCAGGAGCTGTAAATTATGACCTGAAGGCCATTGCTAACGACGCATTTCGAATTCAAGGATTCCCGGGACACGAAGAAAAAGCAGTCCTTCAGCTGCCGGTTCCCTGCCGTGTCCAGGCGGCGAACTCCTCATCCGTGGCCAACACGGTATGGGAACCGCCCACTGCGTGAGTCGTCCCCTTCGAATAGTCGATCCCGGCCTCTTCTTTATTGTACGTGATCAGCGTGCGGCGCTTTTCCACCTCGGGATTCGGGTTGGGGACCGCCGACAGAAGGCTCTTAGTATAGGGATGAACCGGGTTGGAGAAGATCTCCTCCGTTGTACCGGTCTCCACCATATATCCCAGATGGAGGACGCCGATCCTGTCCGAAATGTATTTGACCATGCTCAGGTCATGGGCGATGAACAGGTAGGCGCACTTGGTCTCGTCCTGTATGTCTTTCATCAGGTTGACGACCTGCGCCTGGATCGAGACGTCCAGCGCGGAGATGCACTCATCGGCTATGATCAGCTTCGGTCCCAGCACGAGAGCCCTCGCGATCCCGACGCGCTGACGCTGGCCGCCGGAAAACTGGTGCGGATAGCGCTCCGCGTGGGCCGGGGAGAGGCCGACTTTCTTGAGGATCTCGCTGATGGTGTCCGCGCGCTCCTTCGCGTTCGCGCACCTTTTCTGGATGTCCAGGCCTTCCCCGATGATGTCGCCGACCTTTTTCCTCGGGTTGAGGCTGCTCATCGGATCCTGGAAGATCATCTGCATGTTTTCGCGCAGCATCTTCCTCGTGTCTTTGTCAAGCGGGCCGGAGATCACGCCGCCGTTGAACGTGATCGTCCCGTCGGTGGGGTCGTACAGGCGGATGATGCTGCGGCCGATCGTGGTCTTGCCGGAGCCGGACTCCCCCACGAGTCCGTAGGTCTCCCCGGGATAGATCTCGAAGGAGACGCCGTTGACCGCCTTGACCGTATATCTGCGGCTGATCGGGAAATACTGTTTCAGGTTTTCCACCTTCAGTAACGGTTCACTCATAAACCTGCCTCCTTCCGTGCCCCGGCAGGGTCCGCTGCCGGGTTCCCGGGCGGATCAAAATGCACTCCTGCCTCCTTCCTCGCCCGATCAAGACGATGCCGGAGCTCTTCGGGGAGCTCCACCTTCGGGGCGTCGGGGTGCAGGAGCCAGGTCGCCGCAAAGTGTGTATCGGACACTTTGAACATGGGCGGCTGTGCCTTTTCGTCGATTGCGAGCGCGAAGGCGTTGCGGGGCGCGAAGGCGTCCCCTGCGGGCTCATGCAGAAGGTTCGGCGGCGAGCCGGGGATCGAATAGAGCCTGTCGTCGTCTGTCTCAAGGTCCGGCATGGCCGAGAGCAGGCCCCAGGTGTACGGGTGCTTCGGGTCGTAGAAGATCTCGTTGACGTTGCCCACCTCGACGATGCGGCCTGCGTACATGACGTTGACGTAATCCGCCACCTTCGCGACGACCCCGAGGTCGTGCGTGATGTAGATGACGCTCAGGCCGATGCGCCGCTGGATGTCCTTGATCAGGTCCAGGATCCTCGCCTGGATCGTCACGTCCAGCGCGGTCGTCGGCTCGTCGCAGATCAGGATGTCCGGATCCGAGGACAGCGCGATCGCGATGACGACGCGCTGCCGCATGCCGCCGGAAAGCTGGTGCGGGTAGTTTTTCATCCGCTTTTCGGCGTCCGTGATGCCGACCAGCTCCAGAAGCTCCAGCGCGTGCGCCCGGGCCTCCTGCCTGGAAACTTTTTTGTGCAGCAGCATGCCCTCCATGATCTGCCTGCCGATCTGCATGGTGGGGTCAAGGCTGGTCATGGGATCCTGAAATACCATCGAGATATGCCGCCCGTTGATCCTGCTGCGCAGATCCCGGATGGACATCTTCAGCAGATCGACGATCTGCTCCTGCCCGGCGTCGTCTGTATAGCGGTATAGGATACTGCCGCCGTTGACAGTGGCGTTTGTGTCAAGAAGTCCGGTCACAGCCTTCATCGTGACGGATTTTCCGGAGCCGGATTCGCCCACGATCGCGACCGTCTCGCCCTTCTGCAGGTCGATGTCCACGCCGCGGATGGCGTGGATTACGCCCGCGTTGGTGCGGAAAGAAATATCGAGATCTTTGATCTCCAGTATCGTCTTGTCTTTCATAACTCCCGCACCCCCTTACATGTCTTCCAGCTTCGGCGCAAGCGCCTCGCGCAGGCCGTCGCCGATGAAATTGAATCCCAGCATCAGAAGCGCGAGCACGATGATCGGCGGCAGGATCTGGTAGGGAAGCGTGGTGATGTTGTTGAAGCCGTCCTCGATCAGGGAACCGACCGAGCACTGCGGGAGCACGATACCGACGCCGACGAAACTCAGGAAGGCTTCCGTGAAGATCGCGGTCGGGATGGAGAACATCACCTGCGTGATGATCGGACCGATTGTATTGGGCAGGATCTGGCTGAAAATGATGTGGAACCTGCCCGCGCCGAGAGTCCGGCTGGCCAGGACATATTCCTGTTCCTTGAGCTTCAGGACCTCCGCGCGCGCGATCTTGCTCATGCCGATCCATTCCGTCAGAAGGAGGGCCACGATGACGAGCCCCATTCCCTTGGGCATGAAGATCGCCAGGACAGAGATGATGACCAGGCGGGGGACGCTGTTCGCGACCTCCACGATCCTCTGCATGATATTGTCGGTCATCCCGCCGAAATATCCGGAGATCAGGCCGTAGCTCATGCCGATGATCATGTCGATGAAGATGGTCACGAAGGCGATGATCAGGGAGATGCGCGCCCCGGTCCAGGTCCTGGTCCACAGATCGCGCCCCATGTCATCGGTCCCGAACAGAAAGACCCTGTCCGCGAAGACGCCCGTGTACTCCTCTCCCGTCAACAGCCTGTGCAGCGCCGGGATCCGCGGCGGGATCGCCCTTCCGATCTTCTTTTTTCCTTCTTCTGTGATTACGGTGATGATGTCCTTGTAGCCGTAGCTGTTGATCGAGGGTCCGAGAATGGCCAGCAGGATGATCAGGACGACGATGATCAGGCCTGCCATCGCCCGTTTATCCTTTAAAAAATGGATCGCCACGCCTTTCCAGTAGCCCTGCGAAGCGTAGTTCTTGTCGACATTGATGTCGCGGCCGGTGAGGAGCGTAAAATCCCCTTCGGAAGGAATATACTCCGCCTGCGCGGCGGCAGCGGCCTGCACCGGGGCAGGTTTTCTTTTCGCTAAAAATCCCATTTCCTACTCCTCCCCCTTCGCGGCGACGCGGATCCGCGGATCCAGGATCCCGTACAGGATGTCGACGACCATCATGATGCCGATGTACAGCGCCGAGTACAGAATCCCGAGCGCCAGCACATAGTTGTAATCGACGCCCTCGCCCGTGATCGCGTCCACCATCAGCTTGCCGATGCCGTTGATCCCGTAGATCTTCTCTACGACCAGCGCGCCGGTCAGAAGGTCGACGATCAGCGGCGCGAGGACGGTCACGATCGGGATCAGCGAATTGCGCAGGACGTGATGCCACACGAGGCCTGCCCCGTACATTCCCTTGGACTGCGCGAGCCGCACATAGTCGCTGTCCTGCACCTCCACCATCTCGTTCCTCGTAAAGCGCGAGACCGTGGACATCGTGAAGAGGCTCAGCGAGACCGCGGGGATGGTCGAGGAGAACAGAAAGCGCGTATTGTCAAAAAAGTACGGGAAGAACGGTATTTTGTAGGAAAAAAAGTACTGCAGAAAGATCAGGAACACGTAGGAAGGCACGCAGACTCCGATGATCGAAAAGACCGTGCAGAAACCATCCAGGAACTTCCCCCGGTTCAGCGCCGCGCTGATCCCCAGCAGGAGCCCCAGGGCGGTCCCCAGCAGGATTGCCAGCCCGCCGATGCGGAATGAATTATTGATGCAGGTGTACAGCACCGTCTTGATCGGCACGCCGTAATACAGACTTGTCCCCTTCCCGAAATCCCCCTTCAGCACACCGCGCATATAGTTGACAAACTGCACCGGGATCGGGTCGTCCAGGCCCATTTCCGCGCGCTTGTTGGCGATCTGCGTCGCGTTCATGCGCTCCGACGGGAACGGATTTCCGGGCATGATCCTGACGAGCACGAACAGGACGAAAATAATCAGGAGTAATGTCAGAAGCGCCATGCCGATGCGCTTCAGAATGTACTTGGCCATAAATGTTTCCTCATTTCGCGGCGGAGTGCCGCCCCTGCGCATTGCCTGAAGTTTAACACAAGCAAAGCGGTCCTGAAACAGACCGCTTCGCCATTTACAGTGCATTGTCAGGATTTATTACAGTTCAGACAGCCGCGAAACCCGGGATGTTTATTGCGTGGTTTTCAACGCAAAAGCCCCGGGTCTGACGGCGAAAATCCCATCGCGCACAGTGATCACAAAGCTGCGCTTTGTGAAATGGACAACGCCCGGCTCCCGGTCACCTTGCGGCCGGGAACCGGGATTATCGCGCTGCCGGGATCCGGATCTGTAGATCTGTGACAGGTTTTACTTCGTCGCGTTCTTGTACACGCGGTTGAGCGCGACGGGATGGAACTCGATCCCGCTGACACCGTTAGCGATCAGGTTCGCGTTGGCCTTCGTGTACAGAGGGGCGATGACCGCCTCCTGCATGACGAGCGTCTCCGCGTCAAACAGAGCTTTCCAGCGCGCGTCATAGTCGCTGATGTACGCGCCCGTGGTGCAGTCCGCGATGAGCTTGTCATACTCCGCGTTGCTCCAGAAACCGTAGTTGTTGGAGTTGTTCGTGATCCACATGCCCAGATATGTCATGGGATCCGCGTAGTCGGGGCCCCATCTGGTCAGCGCGACGTCGTAATCGTCATTCTCCATCTTGTCCAGGCGCTCGGACTTGGTCATCGGCTGCAGGTTGAGTGTCACGCCGGGAAGGTTCTCTTCGATCTCCGACTTGATGGCCTGCGCGACCTTCGCGACCTCGTCGCCCTCGTTGTTTCCGTAGATCATCGTGAACTCGAAGGAATCCTTGCCGAGCTCTTTCTTTGCCTTTTCAAAGTAGTCCTGTGCCTTTTCGACATCGTATCCGCAATAGTCCGCAAAGGCGTTCTGGTCGGCGGAGAAGTCCTCGCCGGTCGTGCTGCTCGCCGCAAACTGCGGAGGCACCGCCGTATAGGTGGCGAGGGAACCGTCCATGACATAGTTGTCCACCAGCGTCTCCCTGTCGATCGCGTTGGTGAACGCGAGACGGAGGTTGGCGTTCGCAAGCATGCCGCCCTGCGCGTTCTTCTCTGTCTGGCTGAAAGTCAGGTACCACAGATATCCGGCGCCCACGACGTTCAGGCTGGGGGAAAGGGTGTCGTCCGCTTCGGCGCTCTCAACCTGGTTGCCGCTGATCGTGACGACGTCGAGCGTTCCGTTCTTGAAAGCTGTCAGAGCATTGTCAGAGGATCCGACGACCTGGTAATTGATGCCGGGAAGCGTCACGCTGCCCGCGTTCCAGTAATTCTCGTTTTTCTTGACAGTGAGGCTTGCCGTGCCGGGTGTGTAGTTCTCCAGGACGAACGCGCCGTTGTAAAGGAAGGTGTCGGGGCTGGTGCCGTAGGTCCCGTCCTCGAGGCTCTCATAGAATTCCTGATTGATCGGATAGAAAGTCGGGAAATACATCAGAGAGGGGAAGAAGGAGACCGGGACTTCCAGCTCGACGACGAAGGTCTTGTCGTCGGGAGCGCTGACGCCCAGGGTCTCGGGATCCCCGCCCTCATAGATGATGGAATCCGCGTTCTTCACGCAGCCCACGCTGCTGTCGAACAGATACGCGTACTCTCCCGCGTTCTTGCAGATCCTGCGCCACGCGAAGACGAAGTCGTTCGCGGTCACGGGCGTGCCGTTCGACCACTGCGCGTCCCTGAGATGGAATGTGTAGACGGTTCCGTCTTCGGAGACGTCGTAACTCTCCGCGATCGCGGGAACCGCCGCGCCGTCCGCGTCCATCTGCATCAGGCCGTCGATGCAGTCCGCGATGACCTCGAAGGACTCGCCGTCCGTCGCGAGGTCTGTGTCAAGGCTCATGACATTTGTGCTGAGCATGACACTGAGATAGTCGCTGCTGCCGGAAGCGGAGGCGTCCGCCGCTGCGGCTTCAGATGTCGCGGCCGCGTCTCCCGCGGGCGAAGCGGCGCTGTCGCCCGAACCGCCCGCGCTGCCGGATCCGCCCGCGCTGCCGGAACTGCCCGAGCCACAGGCGGCAAGACTGACAACGAGCGCCGCCGTCATTAGTAGTGCGATTAACTTTTTCATAATTATGCTCCCTTCTTGATTGAATCTGTACAGAACCGGAGATGCCGGCGTGAACAGAGCAACAGGCTGATCAGGCGCGGACAGATCCCTGATTCCGGACAGTGTACAAACAATACAGGGACTATTGTAATACCTCAAAGAACACTTTGCAATTCATAAAACACCGGGAACCTGGGTTGTTTCGCAGAATCTGTTTCCCGAAACCTGTTTC
>JAUNJS010000253.1 GCA_030533125.1 Eubacteriales bacterium
TTTCTTTCAATCGTGAACATCTCATTTTCGCTGCCGAGCCAGAACTTCTGTCCCTCAGAAATCTCGACAGACTCATTTGCGGAGAGCCTTCTTCCGGGATCGACAAAGGTGCCAAAGCTGGATCCCACATCTTTGATGTAGACAGAACCGCCCTCATAATATACTGCGCAGTGTCTTCCGCTGACCCCCTTGGTGTCCGAAGGGAAGCGGATGCCGCACTGTTCACTCCGTCCCATGATGATCTGGCCGGTCCTGGGGATAGCGATCCTTCTTGTCCCTAAAGCGCCCCTGACACACTGCACCCGGAAAAGGGAATCATTCGGGTCGACCTTCGGTTCTTCATGTTGAGGAGGATCGACTTTAACATTACCTCCTACAATCTGTGTTTCGTTGGAGCTGCCGGAGTCGCCTGCCGGGCTGTCGTCGTCACCCTTGTCATCATCTTTGCGTCTGAAATGTTTCACTGCCAGGACGATGATCGCAATCAGCGCGATCAGACCGAGAACGCCAAGGATACACTGGGTCCTGTTAAAGGTATAGTCAAAAATCGTAATGCTCCAGGTAGTGGTTGTGGTTGTAGTCTCGGTTGTCGTTGTCGTCGTAGATTCGGTCGACGACGTTGTTGTTGATTCAAAAGGATCCCCTTCCAGTTCATACGTGACATTGTTCCTGTCCAGCATGGGGAGGACTTCGCTCATACTGACGCCGAAGAACATATTGCTGTCGCCGGTGGTTCCCCATGTGTTGATGGCGATGACAGCGCCGTTTTCATCGAGGATGAGCGGGCCGCCGGAGTTGCCGCTGTTGATCGAAGCGTCGTATTGTACGACTCGGAGTCCAGTACCGGATTGTGTCTGGAGCCGGCTGACCGTCCCGGCGGTAACTGTGGAATCATTTTCTCCCTTTTGAGAGACGGGATCGAAAACCGAGCCGGAGGCCCCCGGATAACCGATGGCGGTCACAGGACTCTTCACCATGTTTTCCGACGGCTCGCATAGAGCGATGGGAGCGCGCTTATCGGTGGGCTTGTCCAGACGCAGCAGAGCCATATCCTTCGTGCTGTTTCCGTAGTCCACGAGGTACGCCTCATCAAATTCGCGGTCATCATAGTAGACCCGGATCGAAGATCTGTAGGTGGCATTTTCAGAACTGCCGGCAAACTTGACATATATTTCGTTATAGACCGTCTGCACAATTGAATTCTGGTCTTCTTCGCTCAGACCGTTGAAATAATCGGCAGTCATGCCCTCAATATTCAAAACGTAGTACTCAAAGAATGTCCAGAATGGATTATCGGTCTGTTCAGCGCCGCTTCCAAGCCCGATAAAAGTCTCAATCACATGATAGTTGGTCAGGAGATAACTGGGATCTTTCTCCTCTTCGCCGATAAAGAAGCCGGTGCCTCCCGAGAGCCACTGGAATCCGGCCTCTCCCTGACATCCGACCTCCACCCGAACGACACTGTGCCGCATGACTGTGGCCGCCACTTCCCCAAACGCGGGTGTGACCAGCATCAGCGCAAGCAGCATTGACAAACATAATGACAAGAATCTGCGTTTCACTTTGATATCCCCTTTCTGACTGTTGCACTCCTGAAATGACCGGATACTGTTTACCAATTGAATCTGTCTCCGCACAGAGGAATGAATAGAAGCTTTGTCTGTCCGATTGTGAGCACATCATATTCAAAGAGCTCCACCTCTTCTTTCCTGACTGCCCTGTCATTCAGAAGTGTCTGATTCATACCGTTTTCGTGTGTGACATAAAATGTCCTGTTCCGGGAATCATAATTGATACAGGCGTCTCTCTCTTTGGAAATAGTGGGATCCCCGTGCACGCAGATATCCCCTCTCTCCCGGCCGATCGTATTATATCCGGGAAGGATCCGGTAATCTGTCCCCCTGCAGGGTCCGTTCAGTGCGACCAGCCATCCTACGACCGGGGAAAAGCCTCCTCTTCCAACAATCTGAGTGGGTTCCATGGGACGCTTCTCAATATGATCCGCAACCTGGGTCCTTTGTCCCACACCGCTGTCGTCAAAGTATCCATATCCGCCGTAAGAACCCCGCATGTTCACAGGCTCGGTTACCGGTTGATCGTTACTGTAACCCGGGGAACCATACCGGCCGGAAGAACCCTGCATGTTCACAGGCTCGGTCACCGGTTGAACGTTACTGTAGCCCGGGGAGCCATATCTGCCGTCGGATCGAATACCGCCGTAAAGCGCCTCTGTGAGAGCCGAACTGCTGCTGGAACAATTCGGACAACCGAAATGTCTGGTGGGATCATAGTACTGCCCGCAGATTCCGCAGCGAACCATATTCCCTCCCGGCTCGACTCTTTCTGTTACACCCATATATACATTCCTCCCTTTATATAATGATTCACATTTACGATGACGCACTTGTACAGTAACTCAAACCGATTTTAAATCACAGCTTTCATAAACACAAATCAGAACCATGCGATGAATACAGTGTCCCCGGCCTTCAGTTGATCCCCGCTCTTGAGCCTGCTGGAAGAAATCAACCTCGTGTCACCCAGATAAGTGCCCTGCGTGGAACCGAGATCTTCTATACAGATCATCCCGTCTCTGATGAACAGCCGTGCATGGCGATGAGAAACCGTGTTGGATGAAAAGACGATATCGCACTGTGCAGGATCTCTCCCTATAATGAGTTGTTTATCAAGATAGAATCTGTCTCCCTCCGAGAGCAGAGTTCCCTTGAGGACCTCAATGCGAATCAGAATCCCGGGTTTTCCGCCCGGTGCAGGATCCCCCGGCACAGGTTCATCGGAAACAGGCTCCTGTTTGGATTTCTTATTCTTTTTCAGAAGCAGGAAGGCCAATGCGCAAATCGCAGCCGCAGCCGCGAGCCCGATGAAAACATAAGACAGAGAACTGCCGGATTCAGAAGCAGTCTCCCCGCTGCCGGCGCTGCTGTTTTCATTCGACCCGGAGATTTTCCCGTCTTTGTTCTCTTCTTCTCCTGCTGTCTGATCAGCGGTGGAATCCCGGGCAGCGGAAGACGGATCCGCGAATTCCCCGCCGGATCCGGCAGCAGCTGCGGACTCCTCTGCTCCTTCGGAAGAAATCCCTTCTACGGCACTCCCGCTTTCTTCTCCGGAGGATCCTTCCTGCGCGTCCGATGACATGATTCCCGAAGAAGCTGTGCCGGAATCACCGGAAGCTCCATCGGAGGCGGTTCCTTCCGCGTCATTCACCGTCCCGGAGGAAGAGCCGCTGTCTGTGTCGGCTGGCATCATCATACCGCTCCCGGAAATGGACAGAATCCTGACGTTTTCGAAAGAGTTGCTGGTTCCGGATCCTTTTTCCTTTGGTATCTCAGTTCCTTCAATATAATTTTCGTATTTGTAGTCGACCTTCAGATCGACAACATCCCCTGCGTGAACCGAATTCATCTCGAAGACGCACAGGTCAAGGTCACGGATGAAATCGGAAACCTTCTCTCCCCTTTCGGACGCGGGCGCAAGATCGTCCGCGGATAAATCCTCATTTCCGTTTCTGACCAGCTGCAGTTCATCCTGGCACCCGGTTCCGACGCACAGATACTCGTCCGCGTCCCCCTCCCATTCATTGAGACAGAGTGTGTGCACGACGATTTCAGGATACTCACCGATCTTATTGCGGGCTTTCTCCGCCAGTTCCTGCGCGTTTTTATCCGAATCGATATAAGGCACCCCGTCGGTGATCAGGATCAGATTTGTCAGGGAACCCGGCTGCAGAGACTGCCCGTTGAGCATCTTCAGGGAATTTACGACGCCGGAATACAGATTTGTCTCTTCCTCCTTGTATTCCATGTATTTGAGCGTTTCGATGACGGCCTCGACATCCGTCAGGTCTGATTTGACCATCTCCATTTTTTTGCCGCATCCGGCAATGGAATAAAAAGCGTCGATTCCGTTCTTTTCATCCTGCTCCATAATCGCGCGGATATACGCGCTGACATCCTCCGCGTACTGCGGCATGGAAGTGGACCTGTCGATCAGAAACAGATATCTCACTGTCAGACGTCTCCTCTGCAGGAATTCGGAATAACTCTCCGGCTCTATATAATCGGATTGTGTTTCTTCCTCGCCGTCCCCGGAAACGGAACAGGTCAGTCTCATCTGAAGGTTCCCGTCAGGAAGATCTTCCGGCGAGATAAACGTGTACACTGAGGTTTTGGAATTTTCAGTCCCATACGCCGAGACAAGAAAATCAATGTCCTTTGTCTCCTCTTCCGCCAACTCCGGTTTCCGTTCCTTTAAGTTGTCATCGATCGAATCCTCACTGCTTTCGGGAGGATCCAATCCCTGCAGATCCAGATTTTCCCCGAAAACCGGAACCGTACAAAAGAGGAGAAAGAATATGCTGAGAATTGCAATTGCCTTTTTCACTTTCCGCTCCTGTCAAAATTGTCTTTGGATTTTTAACTTCTGTCTGTGTCTGAATTGTGTGTCTGTTGTTAAACTGTCTGTCCGTGTCCGCGCATCCGAAGTTTTATAAAAAAGCACGCTGATGTCCGGATCTTTCCCTGCCGCGGAAATATCCGGACACATTTTCAGGTCAGGACTTCTCCCCGCCGTTTTCCTCCGGTTTCGCGGATTTGACGGGCTTCCATGTGAACTGATCCCCGCACAGGGCAACAAAAAGAAAACTGCTCTTCCCCATTTCAATCCGGTCAAAAGAAGAAAGCCTGGTAGCTTTTCTCACATACTCTCCGTTCAGGGACATCAGGTTCGTCTCTGTCTTCGGAACAAGCGTGAATCGGTTGTGCCTCTCATCATAGGCGATCAGACAGTGCTTGTCCGAAATTGTCGAATCCCCTTCGATATGCACGTCCGAGAGAGGAGCCCTTCCCACTGTGTTCTGTTTGCTGTAAAGGTTATAGCTCTTTCCTTCCATAGTTCCGCCGGTGCAGACCAGCCAGCCGACCACCTTCGGTCTCTCGACAAATTTGGTTTTTCCATCATCTCTGTCGTTTCTGACAGGAGGCGTCATCTCGACAGGTTTCTCCGGCCCGGAATTTGACATGCAGTACGGACACGACGAATAAATGCTGGAATCGTATATATGATTATTTGAACATTTTGCTATTGTCATAGCTACCTCCTTTTCACGGACGACGATGGCAGGAATAAGTGCTGAGGGTTTTTGCTCTTAAAACCGGTGCTCTGCTTTTTACAGCCTTTTTACAGGCTTTTT
>JAUNJS010000254.1 GCA_030533125.1 Eubacteriales bacterium
GGTGGCGGCGGTGGAGGCGGTGGCGGCGGCCACTCCTTCTAAAGAAGGGCGAAACAGCTGACCAAAACCGGCCGGCCGATCATACAGACCTGTCAGCTCCGGTCTGTGCCTCTGTTATATAAACAAATCTGCCGGAGGAATTCAGAACGCGGATCAGATCAACACTGCCGTCATGGTGATATCATAAATAAGAGAAGAGAACGTGGAGACATAGAAGAAAACCAGGAGACATCCATCATGGACATCTGCATCAAAAAAGTACTGAAAAAAAGCGGAAGGGCGGCTGCCGCCGCGCTGCTGTTGATCCTGTTGATCCTCTCAGGCTGCGGAACCGACTCCACAAAAGTGATCAAGGCGGAAAGGACGGACGAGGAAATCGCCCAGTCGGAGAAAGACATGATCGGCATACGGCCGGAGAATGACGGGTCAAAAACAGAGAACGGAAGCTCCTCTTCCGATGAGGCTTCCAGAAATGAAATGAATCTCCATCACGCCGAAATCCTGGTGCAGGGCTACGGCAAGATCTCCGTTGTCCTGGACGCCGGCGCTGCCCCGATCACTGTAGGCAATTTCATAAAACTCGCAAATGAAGGGTTTTATAACGGACTGACGTTCCACCGGATCATCGACGGTTTCATGATTCAGGGAGGAGATCCCAACGGGGACGGGACAGGCGGATCCGATACGACGATCGTCGGTGAATTTGCCTCCAACGGACGCGACAACCCCATCAGCCATGTGCGAGGCGTCATCTCAATGGCGCGCTCCCGGATGCCCGACTCCGCCAGCTCCCAGTTTTTTATCACAGTTGCCGACTCCACCTACCTCGACGGAGAATATGCCGCATTCGGATATGTCACGGAAGGCATGGAGTTCGTGGACCAGATCGCGAGAGAAGCACAGCCCATCGACAGCAACGGGACGATTCCCCGGGAGGAACAGCCTGTCATCAGCAGCATCGTAATCGTAGATTAAAACAAGCCCTGTATCGTGTTTCCAGTTGACTTCCGGAGGATATAACCTTCCGTCGTCTTTGCTGAAAACGCAATACAGGGCATTTTAAACCATACCGTTTTTCCCGGCTGCGATCGCTCATCTCTCTTATCTTTTCATCCAGACCTTTTAAACTGCGGCATGTTCGGTAACCTCATGCCGGATGTTATCGGTCTCAGAAAGTCATATATATCCTGTTTATAAAGCGTTTCGTTTTCCTCAGTTCTTCACGATCTTCGTCCCGCACCAGAGTGCAGCTGCCGTTCCAACGATCATCACAGCCACGCCGGCCGCCGTATTCCACAGGCTTACCACCGCGCCGATACCTATTGCCACGCCGACCAATGCCACGACTTTACTCAACTGCACCATGTACTGCTCCGGATTTTTCGGCTTCACGGATTGCGTGGCGCGGTACGGCAGCATATTGTAGTCCTTCGTGACCGCCATGAGGATCGCATAAAGAAGGATGGCGGCGGCAAAGATGAAGAACAGTATAGAGAAATTGCGGTCCATAAAAATCAAGCCATCCTTTCCCGGTGCGACAATCCTGCAGCCCGGCCCACCATCATACAGCATCAGAATTTCTCCGCATGCGCCTTTCGGAGTCCGGGAGGCATTGTGAGCGGGGCGTTTCACGATGACAGGCACCCGGATTCGTCCTCACACAGACATCTCAGAAATACCACAGTAAAAAAATGTAGAACATTGGTTTATATTTCTTTAAGGGGCGTCAGGCACCAACGTTAATCCTGTTTTTACTCAGAGACTTTCCATCCGTCAAGAATCCTTTTCTGAGAATCAAAAGTAACTCCGATTTTAAACACCTTTCTGGAATCCGCCGCGAACGGCAGCGCATATTGCATTTCATCGATCTGATTTAATGCCGATTCCGCAGTATCGTCACGTTTGAATTCAAACAAGTAGATATAATCTCCGGTCTCCACCTTACAGTCGATTCTGCCGCTGAAAGTATGCATCTCGCACAAAACGAACCTTCCAAGAAGCGTAAATACCAGATAAACCACCGTCTGGAAATAGTGTTCAAACGGATTCCTGTCCTCAGTATAGGGAATCCCTGCAAACAGCGCCGTAAAAACGCTTCGGATTCCTTCCAGATCCCCGCTCTCCACATATTCATCCAAAGTGTAAATGTCTGTTCCATACGCCACATCAGAACTGTACGCCGGCATAAGGCTCTCCAACATCCCGTACTTGACCTCTTCATTTGGAAAACCCAGCGTATATCTTCTCCTCTTCGGTTCATACCCGGCAATGGTGAGATATCCAGTCTGAAACATGAGCGGAACAGGATCCGGATTATCTGCTCTGTAATCGGACAATGATGTTTCATTTACATACAGCGTCCGGTCTGCCAGCTTGCGCACATCTAATCCACTGCTTCTCAGCTTTTTCACAAGAAAAGTCGGCGTCCCCGTCTCAAACCAGTAAGAGCCAAAATCCTTGTCGTAAAATGATTTCAAAAGGCTGAAAGGATTGTATACGCTCTCTCCGGTATAATGAAACCGATATCCGTCATATTTGTTTCTCAGCATCCGCAGACATTCATCCACGGAAATCCCCTGTCTTCCGGCCAATTCCTCAATTTCGGGCATAAAATTAACCAGAAGCTCTTTCTCCGTAATTCCACAACAGCCGGAAAAATCCTCCATCAGGGAAATATCATTCAGCTGATTCAAATCACTGAAAATACTGACCTTCTCGAATTTTGTCACACCGGTAATAAACACAAACTGTATGTATTCATCATACCCTTTCAAAGAACTGAAAAACCCTTTGAATACAGCCTTGTTATGCTCTTCCAGTGCAGGATGATCCATCGTCTCCAGGAGAGACTTGTCATATTCATCCGCGAGAATCACAGACCGTCTTCCTGTCTGCTCAAATGCAGCCAGAAGAATGTTCCTGAAGCGCTCTTCCAACGAACCTGCTGACGCAAGTATTTTATACTCCTTCTCCCAGCGTCTCATCTGCTCGTCAAGGATCTCCTCCAGAGCCCCTTTCTGCTGATAGTTTTTACCGCTGAAATCGAACAGAAATACAGGATATTTCGTCCATGCATCCGAATTATCTTCTTCCAGAACAGCGATCCTGCACCCCTGAAACAGATCTTTTTTCCCTTCCCAGTACGCCTTGAGTGAAGAAACAAACAGGCTTTTCCCGAAACGGCGTGGGCGGCTCAGAAAATACTGCCCGCCATTACGAACCAATCTATATATATACTCGGTTTTGTCCACGTACAGGAACTTCTCTGTCCTCAGTTTTTCAAATCCCTGAATACCAATTGGAATCTTTCTCATTCCTCACACTCTCTCCGGTTCCTCAGCACCTCTCTCAATCATATTGCATATCCAATATATCCTGCTTCCCGGGAACTTTTTTATAATACGACAAACCGCATAACATAATTGTACCATAAATCCACTTTATCTCCAGTCTGCATCCTGTTTTTTGCCAGCTCTCTGTCCTGCTGTTTTTCGAGTTGTCACGACAATGATAGTACAACCTTTTCGGGTTTTCAAGCGTTCTCCAGCCGGCCTGACAGATCACGACCGGATTGGCCGCAGCTCAGGCCGCCACAAAAGTTTTCCCATGATTTCCCCTTTCTTTAGATTGAATTGTTATCCTTTTGCCCGTGCATAAGAATTTGAGCGGGCGGAATGTGGCACCGTGATGTGGATTATACGATTTTGCATATCCGCAATACAATCGTGTTATAATAACTGCAGCTGTTTCGTGCGGAATACAGAAAGGAGAAAAACGGAGATGGGCGCTTTGGATGGATATAAAATTCTGGACTTTACAACGCTGCTTCCGGGGCCTTATGCCACGATGACGCTGGCGGATCTGGGCGCGGAGGTGCTCAAGGTGAGCGGGCGGGACAAGTTCGACCTGGTCGTCAACTGGCCTCCGGTGATCGAGGGCGCACAAGTGACCGGTGCGCAGGCCTGGCTCGGACGCAATAAAAAGACAATGTTCCTGAACCTGAAAAAACCTGCTGCCATTGAGGTTGTCAAAAAACTGATCATGGAGTATGACATCGTCGTCGAACAGTTCCGGCCCGGTGTCATGGACAAACTCGGCGTGAGCTATGAACAACTGAGCAAAATCAATCCCCGCCTGATCTACTGTGCGATCACAGGCTATGGACAGAGCGGTCCCTTCGCGATGAAAGCAGGCCATGATATTAACTACATCTCCCGCTCCGGAATCGCATGGGCAGCCGGCAGAAAAGCCGGCGGTCCCGGTCTCTACAACTTCCAGATCGCGGACGTGGCAGGAGGCTCCATGAATGCTGTTTCGAGCATTCTCGCCGCAATCATTTACCGCGAACGCACGGGAAAAGGGCAGTACATTGATGTCTCCATGCAGGACAGCGTTATCCCCTTCAATTCCATGGACGGCGCAAGCTTCTTTGCCGGCGGCCCTATGCCGACGCGCGAGAGCGGCATGCTCAACGGCGGCGGCATCTACGATTTTTATGAAACCTCCGACAGAAAATACATGAGCGTCGGATCCCTTGAACCCAAGTTTTTCGCGGCTCTCTGCATCGGGCTCGGACACCCGGAATGGAAGGACGGAAAGATCCTGAAGACGGATGCCACGGCCGTCAAGGAAACCTTCCGTGAAGTATTCAGGACAAAAACCCGCGATGAGTGGGCCGCCGTCTTCAGCAAACTCGACGCCTGTGTAGAGCCTGTCATGGATCTCGAGGAGGTTTCAAAAGACGAGCATCTTGTACAGCGCGGCATGTGGCCGGATGTAGACGTACCTGCCTCTGCTTCCGGCCATGTTCAGATCAAACAGATGGGCTGCCCTATGCATCTGTCTGCCTGCCCGCCCCGCTACGACCACGCCGGATATCCGGAAGGATTTCACACCGAAGAGATCCTGCAGTCACTTGGGTATACAGAGCAGGAAATCTCTGAATTGATCTGAGTTTTCTTCATAAAAATGGTCTGGAACATTGATCCGGATTGTTTTCCGGGGTGTTTTTGGAGCAGCGGGAGGAACAGGATCAATGAAGAATTCAAGCGCTGTTCTTTTTTCTTTTTCTTCGTATTGGCGATACCGTTCTGACCACGGAAAGAGCCGGCCGTCCAGGCGCCCTTCCGGACTGAGGTGCTTCAGCGGTTCATCCGCCAGATATATCTCACGGATCAG
>JAUNJS010000255.1:0-1332 GCA_030533125.1 Eubacteriales bacterium
TCGATTTGATTCAGATCGATTTGGCGGAGGATCTGCGTCTGGGCGGGCGGGGACCCGGGAACTGGTAAAAATATGTTTTGAGCATTCCGTTATAGATTTTCCGGTTCCTGGCGGCTTTTCTGCCGATCGCTTCCTCACAGCGGTCGTAGGAGGTGATCAGATACATGGACCAGGTATCCAGCCTGCGGAACCGCTCTCCGAGAGTCTCATACAGCTCTTCCAGTGCCGTGGTATTGACGCGGGCACGGGCTTCATCCGTCAGATCCACTTCACTCAGGGCCTCCGACCCGGGGGAGAGGCGCTCGCCGTAAGGCGGGTTTGTAATAATGAAGCCGTATTTTTTCGGATGGGAGAGG
Organism: Eubacteriales bacterium; assembly: GCA_030533125.1. Taxonomy (GTDB): domain Bacteria; phylum Bacillota; class Clostridia; order Lachnospirales; family Lachnospiraceae; genus CAG-791. The sequence goes on from JAUNJS010000255.1 coordinate 357, forward strand.
GAGGAAATCGGGCGTGTCTGGAAATGGATCAGTTTTTCCACGCCGGCGAGCCGGGCGTTTTCGCGCGCTGCCGCAATGGCCGCCGGGTCGATGTCATATCCCTGCAGATCGGTCTCCACAGACAGGTCGATCATGTCCCTCGCCTCCTCCCGCGCGTCTGCCCAGCAGGAGGATGGAATGATCTCTGTCCAGTCCTCGGCGATGAAATGCCGGTACAGGCCGGGGGCAATGTTGGCGGACATCAGGGCCGCCTCGATCAGAAACGTGCCGCTGCCGCAGAAAGGATCCACGAGTACTCTTCCGGGCTGCCACGGTGTGAGCATGATCAGACCCGCGGCAAGATTTTCGGCAATGGGGGCCTTCACCTTCATCTGCCGGTAGCCGCGCTTGTGGAGAGAGTCTCCGGAGGTATCGATCGCGGCGGTCACCTCATCTTTGAAGATAAATACGCGGACCGGATAGTCCGAACCGGTCTCCGGGAAATGGTCGATCGGATATTTCTGCTTCATCCGCTCAACCATGGCTTTTTTCATGACGGACTGGATGTCGGAGGGGGAGTAGACTTTGCTCTTGATGCTGGCGGCTTTCTTAATCCAGAAGCGCGACTCCCGGGGAAGAAACTGCTCCCAGGGCAGGCTGAGGGTTCCCTGAAAAAGCTCCTCAAAGTTCTCCGCATGAAAGGAACCTACCTTCAACAGCACCCGTTCTGCAGTCCGCAGGCAGATGTTGGCGCGCGCGATTGCTTCTTCGTCACCTATGAAGGTGACCCTTCCGTCAGTCACTTCCGTCACATCATACCCGATCTCATAGATCTCATTTTTGACGACGCTTTCCATACCGAAGTGGCAGGGAGCGATCAACTCAAACTGATGCATAAGGCATATCCTTCCCGGGATCAAATCAGAGTTGTATAAGAAAACTAAAATCCCTAATAATGATTTTAGCGCAATTAATGCAAGTTGTAAAACTGTTTTCT
>JAUNJS010000255.1:1432-5157 GCA_030533125.1 Eubacteriales bacterium
TCCCTGTCTCCCTTCTGGTTACATAGAATTACAAAGTACAATGCTTTACGGGTTTTTCTTCAGGAGATACTCCGGGACGGTTTTGAACATGCATGTGAGTTCCTCCGGAGTGAATCCCTGTCCCTCAAGCAGTCCGGCATAGGCCTCAATCCCCTCGTCGGAATACGGGGATTTGGGCTGTCCGAAATCGGTGGAGAGGAATGTCTGTCCGCAGCCGGCCGCGCGGATCTGTTCCGCGATCTCCTCGATGGTGACGCGGTTGTAATAGGTCGTAAAGTAGCAGTGTTCGACATAGACGCCGAGGGCAGCGGCTTCCTTCAGCTGCTCGATTGAATACGCGTTGGAGGGCAGATCCGCATGTGTCAGGACGGCATCCGCGCCCATGGCGCGCGCGGCGCGGACGACAGCCATGCCTTCCTTTGCGCTGATATGACCGGTCGCCACCACCATGCCGTGTTCAGCCGCCGCCTCGATGACATTGACCGCCTCCTTTTTCAGCTCGCCGTTGTCATCCAGGATATAGACCCGGTATTCATGCTCCGGATCCTCCTCCGGCTTTCTGTGGAAATTCTGGTAGCTAAGGGAATCCATAGTGGGGAACCAGACAAAACGGCCGCCCATCTTCGCGCTGGTCACGGCTGCGGCGGGGTTCAGGCCTCCGGCCTGGCGGTTCAGGACCACACCTCCCGCAAAGAAAAGATCCGGGAACAGTTCGTTCAGCACCCCGGCGCGCGCCGCCGTATCGCCGAAATGGCACTTGATCATGGCACCGCCCATCCCGGCCGCCTGCAGACGTTTTGCCAGGCTGATGTCGCTCTCTTTTCTGGGGTTTACATCCGGGCTGGTGTGGATGTGCATCTCAATGGCGCCCTGCAGATAATCCTTCATGGAAGCCTCCTCTTCTCTGTTAATAATTCTTCTGTAAAAGCTCCGGCGCTGCAATCAGACATCGGTCAGAACGGCTGTCCACGGAGTCCGACAGAATGCCTGCAGAATTCCGTGCACGTTATTCACATGCATACGCGCAGCTTTCTAAAGCATGTTCATTATACACCGGGATGTCTAAAACAGCAAACTGATTCCGGAGCGATGGCCTTTACATTTCCTGATACGACCGTTGCAGGAGCGATGAAATTTCCATTTATCAGATAGTCAGTTACAGGAGTGTTATTATTAATAAGGCAGGTAGAAAGGCGTCACTGCGATGATGACAAGGTAGGTGAGCAGCACCATCGGAATACCGACCTTTATGAAGTCTACGAACTTGTACTGGGTCCAGCCAACGGCGATCATGTTCTGCGGAGCCGCGAAAGGTGTCGCGTAGGAGGCTGCGCCTGCCAGCGTGATGATCATGCAGATCGGATAAGGGCTTACGCCGATCTTTTCCGCGATGGATACGCCGATGGGCATGAACAGAAGGATCGTAGGAATATTGGACATAACCTGGGTCAGGAAAGCCGATGCGAAGAAGATCAGGGTCGTGATCATGAAAGTGCTGGGGTGCTCGCCGAGCATCTTGATGATCAGGTTTGCGACTGCGTCGCCTGCGCCGGAGTTCTTGAAACCGGTGGAGATCGCGGTCAGGGAGCCGACAAGCATCATGCAGTTCCAGTCAACAGCAGCGATCGCTTCTTTGACAGTCATGCACTTTGTGCCGACGATGACGAGCGCGCCGACGACAGCCGCGACATGCATGGGAACAGACTTGGGGCTCATTGCGATGACGACCAGGACAGCTGCCATGGTGAGGGCCGCGATTGTCGCCTTGGTCTTGTTGAATTCCTTTTTCTCCGCCTTCGCGAATTCCGGGACATAGCCGGTATCCGGAAGAAACTTCGTGGCGACAAAGGTGAAGAACAGTGTGCCGATGATAGAGACACCGACTCCGTAAGGAGTGATCCCGAAGAATCCGAAGGGAGTCAGACCGAGCTCTGCCATGGCGTTAGCAGCGGAAGCATTGGAGCCTACGCCGACCAGGGTGATAAACCCGCCGAACTGCGCGCCGAACAGAAGGCCGAGCAATGCTTTGGAAGGGCCTACGCCTGCAGAGATACACATTGCGGTGACGAGCGGAGCCATGGCTGTCATGACGCCGATGTTGCTGCAGATCGCGCTGAGCAGGCAGGAGACGATCAGGGTGACAAGAATGATGTTACGTTCGCTCTTTCCGGTGATTTTGACCATCTTCTGACCGATGATATCGGTGATTCCGGTGTGGAAGAGAGAGGCGCCGACGATCATCATACCGCAGAGCAGGACGATGGTCGTACTGTTGTAGCCGCTGAAAATGTCGCCGACTTCGATGATACCGGTATACGCGTAAGCAATGGATGCAGCGATTGCCGTTACAACGATCGGAACAGGCTCTGTGATGAAGAGCAGGATCATTGCCGCAAGAATAATCAATGCGATTGCCATTTGACTCATGTTTCCCTCCTTTGGTTTTGTGTGATGTTCTGCTGCGCGCATGGATTAATTATTACATTTTCACTATAAATCGTCGCTTCACAAAAAAACACAAACATGGTTTTGATAAAATCACAAAAATCATGTTGGTTAGTATTGTTTAATTTTTAGAATTTATTGTTTTCAATTGATTTTCTTTGAGGAAAAAGCTAATATAATAAAATAAACAAAAATAATTTGTGGAGAATAAGGATGTGTTATGGATTTTCGTGATTTATATTATTTTTCTGAAGCAGCAAAAGATCTGCATTTTACAAAAACCGCCGAACGGCTGTATATTTCCCAGCAGAATCTGTCCACACATATCAAGAGACTGGAGGAGCGCTACAGGGTCGCGCTGTTTGAACGGAAGCCGAAAGTGACTCTTACATATGCAGGGGCGCGGATGCTCGCGTACGCGGAGGAGATGCTCGCGAGAGAAGGAGATCTGCGGGAGGAGATGAAGGAGATTCAGGGAGAGAGGCGGGGCGAGCTGGTCATCGGCGCAAGTACGCCGAGGCTCCGGGTGCTGCTTCCGGAGGTTCTGCCCCGGTTTCACATGGAATATCCGGACATCCGTATCCGTACAGTGGATGCTTATGCCGTGGAGCTGCTAACGTATGTGCTGGAAAACAAAGTGGATATTGCCTTTGCGCCGATTATTGCGGACCAGCCGGAGATGATCGTGGAGACCATGCACCGGGACAACATTTTTGTGGTGTGCAGCGACCGTCTGCTGTCCCGCGTCTACGGCCTGGAGGCTTTTGAAATCAAGGCGTCCTGCGCGAGGGGCTGTACAATGGACAAAGTCGCCCGGCTCCCGTTCATCGTGCCTAACACCCGGAATCAGCTTTCCAGGGAATTCTACAGCTGCTTCGAGGACCAGAACCTGACGCCCAACATCCTTATGGAGACAGCCTTCCCGCTGTATTTCTTCCCGCTTTTCTCGGACGGCACCGCAGCCGGGTTCCTTACGCTGTCCAGTCTCTCGGAAGGCCTTTCCTCCATCCGACAACCGGTCAATTATTTTCAGGTATACCGGAAAAACGAGGCTCTTGGGCATACTATATATTCTTTCCAGAATAAAAAACGCTACGAACCGGTTTACCTTAAACGCTTTAAGGAACTTGCGAAGGAATGTTTCGGCGGGATTGAGAAGATGCGGCTTTCCTATCTGGGGCTGTCGCCGAAATAGAACGGAAAAAGGCTGCCGCCGGAAGAAATGGAAACAGGGCTGTTGTCAGAAGAGAACGGAAAAAGGGCTGTCGGCGGAATAAAAC
>JAUNJS010000256.1 GCA_030533125.1 Eubacteriales bacterium
TCCGGGGCCTCAGATTTTCTTTGTTCCAATTCCTCAGAAGCCGGGGCGGCCGGGTAATCATCGCGGTATTTCTTTCCCAGGGCTCTGCAAATCATGTCCGCCATATCGCGGACATCCTTCGCGACAGACAGATTGATGTACTGTCTGGCCTCAACGTCCATCCACCACGGCACATTCCATGACGGAATCGAACCCTTTTCAATCCGGTCTATCATAGCTACGAAGACAGTCTTATTAAAATACTCCGCGGCCATCCTGTATTCTTTTTTTACATAAGAATCCTCTTTTTTCAGGATATCTTTTGTAAAAAGCAACAGTACGGCTTTTGACTTCTCAATTTTACCGGAAATGATTTTTTCCCATTTCTGCCCATATTCAATCCCGTGATCATACCAGAGCGGAACCCCTCTGCGATGCAGTTCGCGGGCCAGGGGAGTTATACGTTCTGCGTCCTCGCTGTTATAGCTGAGGAAAATATAATCACTGTTTTCCAAAGGATCAAATCCGAGATAATTTGACATCTTAATCCACACTCCGTTTTTGTGCATATGGGTTGATATCACAATGATATCCAGAAGCAAACTGTTTCTCTATTCCACTGCCTCCACTGCCAATAGAAAGGGTCATAGCCGCCGCCGGGACTGCACACCCCGGAGCTCACACGCTCCGGATAAACGCCGCGATATCCTTAATCACTTCTTCCGGGATATGCCGTTCGACCTTGTACTCCCCGGAAGCTTTCAGAATATCATCGTAGATTCCCTTGACGAAAATATGGTTCAGGTCCGGATACAGCTTGTACCGGGTATTCGCCCTGCCGGCAAGAAGTTTCCGGAACATCCGGTAGTCCCGCTTCGCAAGTACTTGAAAGTCTTTTCCGCCCTGCAGGATGAAGGCCGGCTTTGAACTTGCCAGAAGAAAGTCGACTGCTGTTTTTTGCCCCATTTCCTTGAAGTAAAAGAGCGTCAGGTTTCCCGCGAACTTCTTTTTCTTTGCCTCCTCGTCGCTCATCTCATACAGTCCCCGGAATTTTCTGCGGTAAATCCTGTATTCCATCCTGATGATATGATTCAGGATCGACCTGCCGCGCCCGGCCTGTTTTAACTGCCTGAGTACAATCTCTTCGAGACGATACGGTGTCCCGGCCATCATGATAAGGCCCCTTACGTCCGCACCTTCCGCGTCGATCCTGGGTGCAAGCATGGCACCCAGGCTGTGACCGAGAATAAAAATGCGGCTGCTGTCGATTCTCGGGTCGTTCTTTAACATCTTTACGGCGAGAAGCGCATCTTCGATCGTCTCCTCCCTGACCGTGATGTTTTTCCGCCGGATCAGCCTGCACCCATGCGCAAAAGTGCGCTTATCATAGCGGAGAGAGGCGACCCCGTGCCTCACAAGGCCTTCCGCAAGATCCTTAAACGGTGTCAGCTTCATCACCTTTTCGTCCATATTGCTTGCACCGGAGCCATGCACCATTACGACCGCCGGTACCAATCCTGAAAGATCGTCCGGAAGCGTCAAAAGGCCGTTCAGCGGATAATCAGTTCCCGCTCCGACAATTATTTTTTCACAATGCAAAACGATCACCTCCTGATGCCGTATCGGTTCGCCGCATCCACACATGTCAGGCGGCTGACGAGTGCTTTTCTTTGCTGTCGATCTGTGCCGTCGCTGCTTATGCCGTATCATCTCGTTTGAATTCAAACAGGTATGTTTATAACAGGGACGGTTCTCATTGGTATGAAAAAAGTCTATGGTTTCCCTTGAACTGCATTCCGCTGTCATATGCTTTCATGACGGAAGACAAGGTCTCCAACTTCTGTTTTCCCATTTTTCTTCCATGGAAAACACTCATCACACAGAACGATCGCCCCGTCATCCTTGAAAGCCACCGAATATCGGGAATAAATCGTTTTTCCGCACTTACCGCATTTTATATTCCCCTTGTAAAGCTGCTCCAGAAAATATTCATAAAACTTCATTTTCTGTTCGTCCTTCTGTCTCTCGACAGCGGCACCGATCGCCCATTTATAGGTATGCCTCCACGTAAAGGCCTGGAGGATCAGTGAAAGGCCAAATGTTCCGAGGATCCAGTACAAGCGGACGCGACCGGACTGAACGCCGGAACTTCTGTATACAGCCAGCGAGAGAAACAGTCCTGCGGCGAGACTCGCAATCATCAGGCCGTTATTGATCGGTGACACCCGGGTTCTATTTGTTGATGTACCCCGCATATAATCATAAGTATCAAACGCAGGTGTGTCCGCATACATAAAATAGTAAAGCACTGCAGCCACGATCATTACGATTGCAAAGATGATACCGATGACCAGATGATGATTCAGGATACAGAACAGGCCGCCGAGCATACCGTTCAGGATCGTACAAATACCCTTATAGGGGCCCTTCCTCCCTATCTCCTTAACAGCATCCGCATTGTAATATGTTGACTGAGGCTTAGGCCTGGAACTATTGGCAAACCCGACCTTATACCCCATGGGCATGGAGCCGCCGCAGTGCGGACACAGACCCTTTGAAACGCGCGAAGCAGCCTTCGATCCGGCCTGTACATACCCGCCAATCGGTTTCCCGCATCTCGGACAATTCATAAATACCCCTCCATAGAATGTCACCTTATCAGGACTTATCATTCGTGTTCAAAAGAAAACAGAATACAATCATCTCCCCCTGCACTTCGGAATAAAACATTAGCCGTACGGCTTAATTAACAGGCTGTGCTGTAATAGTGTCATTGATGTGGACGGTCTTCAGGCGGCTCATCCCGAGAAGCCTCTTCTCCATCACAAAGGAGTATGCCTTCTTGCGGCATATTCCCTGGCCTTTCCCCGCGTCTCTTCCTCAACATCGATCCTCTGGTATATCTGCACCCCTTTTTTCATTCTCCAGCAGCTGAAAACAGATCGTGCAGCAGAATGGGTGCCTCTTTCCGGTTCTTTCACTGCCGTAAACATGGATGGCATGAAAACAACTGTTTTTTAGCTCTGTTCTTTGCCACTGTTCTTAGCTGTCATATTCTTAGCAGGATTCTGATGGAAATGGAAGTGTCGCCTCACTCTGCCATTCGGATTCACGGTCTGTACATCCATCCGTAATCATCTACAAATGATTCTCCGCAGACGATCCAGTGCGGACGGCAGTTCTTCCGGCGCTCCCATCCTGACACGCCTTTCCTCCGGAACAGCGATATTAAACTCACTTGTACAGGCGATCGGACATCCGTGCACCACCAGAAGTGCCGCATACCGCACTCCGCTGCGCGCAGTTACAAATCTCGCTTCCGGCAGAAGCTCCGGCAGCCGGCGCACAACAGCATCACGGTCATAGCTCAGATTGCATGCCCCGCAGCAGAGAAGACCTATTTCCGGAAGAGAGGCGGAATGCGTCTCCTCCGGCTGTATGTCCTCTTCCTCAATCCCATCGGCATACAGCCGGTCATCTTCACCATTATCATTATCATTTGAAAAATGATTCAGTACATCCATTTTTATGCTTTCCTTGTAAATCTGCATCCGGGGTAGTTGCTGCATCCCCAGAAAGAGCCATACTTTCCATTCTTTTTCAGTAAAGATCCTCCACAAAGCGGACAGTTGTTCCGCCCTCCGTTTTCTCTTCGTTTCCTGAAAACAGGCCGTACAGTCTCTGTGGCAGCAGGATTGTTTTTCTCACATTCCCGACATATCCCAAGATTCATGCGGCCAGGCCCTCCGAAGGAAGAAAACATACCTTCAGGCATTGCCCTGCCGCAATATTCGCATTTGATCCATCGATTTCCCTTTGGATCCCGTACCTGAACTTCCTGCTGGTCCAGCAGTTCCGCCAGACGGGTTTTGAATTCTTCCTCCTGCTGCTTTTCCTTCTCCCGCAGCCGCTCCGCTTCCTTTCTTTGCCTGATTTCCTCCGTTTCCCTTCGCGCCCTCGCTTCCTCTGCGCGTTTCATACGTTCCCTGTTCAGTGTCTCCTGGTTTTTGCGTTTTTCTTCCTCTCTCAATAGAAGCAGCTGCCGGATTCGTTCCTGTTTTTCCTTGTTCTGTCTCTCCTCCGCAATCCTCTTTCTTCGGATACGGTTCTGTGCCATTTGGAAAGATATTTCCACCTCTGACAGCATCTCCTCCAGGATTCGGTCCCGAAACAGCAGGTTTCTATTCTGATCGAACTGATATTCCCTCAGGGGGCCTTCTACGATCCTCTGTTCCATCCATTTTCCGTCCAGATCCCGCGAATAGAAAACAGCCTTCATTTCCGCTTTTGAATACTCGATGCCATCAATTTGCAAAAGCAGGCAGTATCCCTGAATCCTCTGGATTTTCATCAGCCATTCCGGAAACTGCCCGCCGCATCCCCCATTGGAGGAATCCACGACATAATAAGTCCGGATATTCTTTTTGTTATTCTCCAGAATGCTTATCTTTTCATCTGAGAGATTCTCCCTCTTATGGCTGTAGATCAGAGCGATCCCTCTTTGAGGGGACAGGAAAGAAAACTCATATTTTCTGTCTGAGCTGTCCACATTCCGGATCGGTACACGCGTCAGGATGTCAGGATCCCGGAGCTTTTCATCGAGCCAGCACTTCAGAACCACTTTGGAATCTATGGAAACATCGCCTTCCTCAACCGCATGGCATTTATGCTCTTTCCCATCATCCCGAATGCGGAAATGCTGTTCCCTGAGATTTCTATCTCCGGCAACCAGAATCAGATTGGAGCCGCATCCACATGGGCAGAAAAGCTCATGATTCCTGCTCTTTTTTCTGAGAGCATCAATTTTTTGCGGTATGTTGATCTGTTTCCCGTCAACAACCGTATAAACTGACTCAATCCCTATGAACTGTATTCGCCCCGTATCCGGTTCCTGATATAAAGCCACAGTCCTGCGTGCCATCTATTGCCTCCTCATCATAGCTGCAGCTTTTACAAAGGTCTGCAAGTAATTCCGTCACCCCTAAAAACTTAAACAGTCTCTCAACCATAACAAACGAAACAGCGCGGGATTGCCGCACTGTTTCCTGTATCGCTATTTCCCCAGCATCTTCTGTTGAAATACTGTCTCAGGTACTCCTGCCTGTGCCGCAGCGTCTTTGATCGACAATAAACCTTTTTGGACGAGCGATATCAGAGTATCAA
>JAUNJS010000629.1 GCA_030533125.1 Eubacteriales bacterium
GGATCAGGCTTCCTCCACATGATGGGCGCGGGGTCTGTCGCTGTTGCCGAAGATGATGTCCGTGAATTTCCGGTCTTTGTGCCAGAAGAAGACTCTGGCGATGACGAAGAACACGATCCAGAGCGCCGCGCTGAAGCCGAACATCACGATCGGTGCCACGATGAACGCGAGGGCGGGAGCGAACAGGACATAAGGGAGGGACCAGGGGTAGCAGAGCGCTGCGGAAGCGGCGCCGGACTCGTGGCCGGTGGTCTCAAACTTGGGATCGACGACGCGGAGGAGCATAAGGCCGGTGGCAAGGACGCCGCTCTCAAGGCCGTACGCGGTGACGGTTCTCTCGAACCAGTCGTCGTCAAACATCTTGTAACCGAAATAGAAATTGCAGACGATATTGCCGAGCATGACTGCAAGGATCGTCACGATGAGCGGGACTGTGTAGAGCGCGAACACCTTCAGGGACAGGGTCGTGATGGCGGAGGCGACGAGGAAATCGAGGGCTACGCCGGAGATGCGGTCCAAGGTGGGTCTGTCGAGGTAGTCCTGGAGCCCGAGCTTGTTCATGATGAAGTTCAGGATCGCGCCGCAGATCATGGCGCAGGCGAACAGCGGGACGTTGCTGAGGATCGGATGCAGCTTCACAAGACCCTGGGAGAGGAGAGTTGCGGCGCCGTAGATGATGCCCACGAAGCAGAGCTGCAGGGCCAGCGGATCCAGGGCGTCATTGTAGGTGACGGCGTTTCCGAGAGAGACGCGCTTCTCCTTCGGGACGATGCCTTCCTTGAGCTCCTGCGGGACGTTCGACGGCTTGTCCACCATCTTCGCGTAGCCCCTGCGGACGCCGATGTTGATGATGATCATGCCGAAGATGATACCGGAGAGAATACCGGCAGTCGCCATGGTGTTCGCGACGGCGGGGCCGTCCGCCCAGCCTGCCTGCGCGAGCGCCTCACCGGCGGCGTTCGCCGTGCCGTGGCCGCCGTGGAAACCGAAGACGGGGGTCAGGCCGAAGCAGAAGGGAAGGTTGTCGTACAGGGGCATCAGCAGCATGGTGATGCCGAGGCCCAGGCAGACCTGTGTCTGGTGGACCAGACCGCCCTCAGTCACCGCGCACAGCGCGGTCTTCCCGAAGCTCTTGCTGGAAGAGGTCTTGCCGAGGAAGGAGAGTCCGAGGACGATGTTGACAAGCTGCCCTGCCCAGCTGCCCATGGTCTCTGTGACAGGGAAGCAGACAGGAGAGACTTTTCCGAGAATCTGCGGACCCAGGATCAGTCCTACGAATCCGGCCAGCAGAGAGGCGGGAATGTAGAGATTCTGGAAAAGTTTGACTTTTTTGCGCAACGTGATTCCGACCAGCAGGAGGGTGCTCAGAAGCGCAAGGTCTGTGAGGATGGCTTTCATGTTTTTCCCCTTTCATGAAATATGATGTGAATGGTTCCTGCGCGCCGCCGGAGAACCGCTTCCACGGCGCTTTTCTGTATATATTTATTGTAAATAAACCAAATGACAATCTGAAACACTTTTTTGTTTTAAAATTCAACAACTGTACAATTGACATTGGACTTCGCAGGGAGACAGAAGAGCGGAGGCGGGTGTACCGGAAACCGGAAACCTGCTGTGTCCGGGGGAGGGCGGCGCAGCGTCTGTGAATGG
>JAUNJS010000630.1 GCA_030533125.1 Eubacteriales bacterium
AGTGGAAGGATCTTTAAGCCTTCATCCGGATGCGATCTGCCTGTGCCCTTGCGGGTATGTTTATTTACTTATGAACTTCATTGATTCTGGGAATGCGGAATGTTCGCATGGCCTGTGCCTGCCGCCCTTTATCCGCTCTTTGCCGCCTCCAGGTCAACCTCCCTGAGGATCCGCACGTACTCGTGGTACAGCCGGCAGCCTCGCTTCCAGTCCGCCACTCCGTGCTCCCTGCATTCTTCAAGGTGTTCCATGAGGTCATACCATTTGGTGCTGCAGAAGGCACGGAGGAAGAAGGCAGCATCCTGCTTCAGGATCTCCAGTGTTTTTCCCGCATTTTTATCGGATCCATCCTTGCGGACAAGCGTCACCCTGGACATGCCGTGGATCTCATCCGCCGCCCACATCTCAACGTTCCCGTTTCTAAAGATCCTGAATCCGATACCTGCGCCATAGCGGCGGATCTCCGTGGACCAGTACCGCTTTCTGCAGGCCGTCCTGGTCTCGTATTCAAAACGGGCTTCGGACAAAAAGACAATGATCCTGAGTTCGATCTCATTGCGTGCGCGCATCCTGAACTTAACGGTCTTCTTTTCCGAGCGGCTGATTTTCTTTCTGTTTTTTCTCTTCATAAATCATTCCTCCCTGGGTATTCACTGTGTCGATCTCTTCAGCGCTGCCTTACGCCCTTTCCGGGCGGATCCCGTGACGGGATATCCGGATGTTTATGGTCAGCCATCTGCGCTTTCCTCCTTTCTGTCCACAGGCTCCATGCCGGCGTCTTCCTCCGGCGTGACATCTTCTATGTCGATCAGTTCAAATTCCTCATCGCGTCCCATCACAAGCCCGCACTGCAGGTATTTCTCCACGTCAAAAGCGTTTTTGGGGCTGGCGTCGGAGAGTTCCTTATACCGCTTGTGCTTTGTGATGTCGTACTTGTTGGAAAAGAAGGGACGCACGCCGCGCAGCTGCAGGATGCACTTCGTGCCGTCCATGACAGACAATTCGTCCCGGCTCATGAGGTCCTTCCCTGTCTTCTGGTAGTTCATCCCGTAGGAGCGGCTCTGGCCCCTTGTGTCCGACGTGTTGTACAGGTCGATCGTCTCCTTGCCGAGGAATTCGGAGATCTCTTTTAAGGTGCTCGGTTCCTTCCCGCCAAGGAAGAGCATGGTGTCGCAGTTGCCTTCGATCACCTCCGCCGCGTCCTTGTAGATCGTCTTGAGCTGGCTCTTTGACTGCAGAATAATGGATGCCGAGATCTCGCGGCTCCGGATCGTAGCAATCAGTTTGTCGAATTTCGGGATCTGGCCGATGTTGCTGAACTCGTCAAGAAGGAGCCGCACGTGGTAGGGGAGCCTTCCCCCGTACACATCGTCCGCCTTGTCGCACAGAAGATTGAACAGCTGGGTGTACATGATGGCGACAACAAAGTTGAAGGTATCGTCCGTGTCGGAGATGATGACGAACATGGCTGTCTTCCTGTCCCCGATCATGTCGAGCTCCATTTCGTCGTAGCTCATGATCTCCCGAAGCTCCGCGATGTCGAATGGCGCGAGCCTCGCTCCGCAGGAAATCAAAATTGATTTTGATGTTTTGCCGGCCGCCATCTTATACTTTTTATATTGGCGTACCGCGAAGTGTTCCGGATCCT
>JAUNJS010000631.1 GCA_030533125.1 Eubacteriales bacterium
GGGCGCGGCGAGGAGAAAAAAATACAGGCGACAACGGAAGCATTCGAGAAGGCAATGGCTTTCGCGGCATCCCGAAAGCCCGATACTTTTATCATTGCTTCCCCGCACAGCGTGATGTACGCGGATTATTTCCATATTTCCCCGGATACATGGGCGGAGGGGGATTTCCGGCAGTTCCGTGCCCGCGACGTGCGGATCCGCGCCGGGTACGACGCGGAACTTGTCCACGAACTGTGCGCCCTTTGCGACCGGAAGGCATTCCCGGCGGGGACAATGGGGGAGCGCGATCCGAAACTGGATCACGGGACGATGATCCCGCTCTATTTTCTGAACCGGCATCTGGATCCTTCGGCGTACCGGATCGTGCGGATCGGTCTCTCCGGCCTGCCGCTGGAAGACCATTACCGGCTGGGACAGCTGATCCGCGAGGCGGCGGAGCGCCTGGGCCGGCGCGTCTTTTTCATCGCCAGCGGGGATCTGTCCCACAAACTGAAGGAGGACGGACCTTACGGCTTCGATGAAAACGGCCCCGCGTATGACGACCGCATCATGGATGTGATGGGACGGGCGCAGTTTGATGAGCTGCTGGATTTTGACGAGACCTTCTGTGACCGCGCGGCGGAATGCGGGCACCGCAGCTTTGTCATGATGGCGGGGGCGCTGGACGGAACCGCGGTGCGCGCGCACAGGCTCTCGCATGAGGGCACTTTCGGTGTGGGATACGGGATCTGTACGTATGAAGTGACGGGGGAGGATGAGATGCGCCATTTCCTGCGCGTGTGGTCGGAAAAAAAGAAACAAAAGCTTGCGGAGACAAGGGCAAAGGAAGATCTGTTCGTGCGCCTGGCCCGCGCGGGCGTCGAATGTGCCGTCCGCAGGCACAGAAAGCTCCCGGAAAAGGAGATCCTGGAGGTGATCGGGGCGGGTGCGTCCGCGGAAAATGAGGATGTCCGCGCCGGGGAAACCCCTGCGTGCGCGGCGAAAACTGCGCAGGCGGACCGGGACGCGCTCCTGAACCGCCGTGCGGGAGTTTTTGTCTCCATTCACAAAAACGGCCGTCTCCGGGGCTGCATCGGCACAATCTCGCCGACCTGCCGCAGCATTGCCGAGGAGATCGCGCGCAACGCTGTCAGCGCGTCCACGCAGGATCCCCGTTTCCCGGCGATCCGTCCGTCGGAGCTGGACGCATTGGAGATCACGGTCGACGTACTCGGGGACACCGAGCCGGTTTCCTCCCCGTCTGAGCTGGATGTGAAGCGCTACGGCGTCATCGTGACCAAAGGCCGCAGAAGAGGGCTCCTTCTGCCCAATCTTGAAGGGGTAGATACCGTCCGGGAGCAGATTGAGATCGCGCTGCAGAAAGCCGGCCTGGATACGGATGAGGAAAACTATTCGCTCGAACGCTTTGAAGTCGTCCGGCACTACTGATGCGCCGCGGGTACCGCACTGCGAAAAGACGCGCCGGGAAGCCCCGGCATGGCGGTTTACTGTGTCGTATATACTTCACTTCCATGATTTGGTGTCACAGACTACGTACATATAAAACTACGCGTGTCTTCGCGCTTGCGCGCTCCCGACCCGCTCCACACATTCACATTCCCGATCTTTTTTGCGCATTCTGCGCAAAAAATCTCTCCATGCTCATGT
>JAUNJS010000257.1 GCA_030533125.1 Eubacteriales bacterium
TCCTATAGGAGATTGACAGATTCTTCGACAGCGCGGAGATCTCCGCGGCAGACATGCCCCCTGCTTTTAAATACTTTTCCGCATAAGCAGATAAACGGATCTTGCTCCAGTCTGTTTCTTTGCTTTTTCCTGTGAGGTAGCTCAGATCACGTTTAAGGCGCTTGACTGCCTTTTTTTTCGACTCGGAATAAGAGTTCTGGTACAGGTTTATGTCCGATTTGGTAAAGTCTTCCAGCATGTAGCTGTAGGGAGCTTCCATCAGGCATTCCAGCAGCATGATCACAAAACCGGTGCGGTCTCTGCCGATTTCGCAGTGCACCAGATAAGGGCCTTTGTTTTTCGCGAAAAACTTCAAACCCGTGACAAATTGTCTGCGGGAATGAGAGTTATTATAGCCGCTGGTGCTGATTCTTACAGAATATACTTGTCCCTTCTTATACAGGGATCTGTAGTAATAGGAGAGGCCTATGTTGTTCGATATGAAGCGCTTTTCGAGGTCTACCCTGTTGTCTGCCAGATTCAGAACGGTCCGGACACCGTTATCTTTTGCGAGCTGATTCGCGTAGGCAGCTCTCTTGCTGCTGCTTGCGGGGTGCACGCTTCTGTACAGATTGTTTTTTCCGATCGTTCCTGATTTGACATTTCGGAAGTTCGCGTAAGCGGCGTCGGACGGCGCGTCATCCCGGTTCGACGCGTTTACGTGAATGAGGGAAAAGATGAGCGCCAGGCAGACTGCCAGAGCTGTCAGAGATGCGGTGATTTTTTTCATTGTGTCCCTCCGTTTTCCTGATCAGATTCGTTGTTAAGACTCGTTTTTGTCCGGACTCGTTCTGCCCGGCGAAATGTACATTTTATGCCCTGTCACAGAACCTGCACTGTGCCCGTCCGCGGCTGGACCGTCAGGACGGTCCGACTGTACGGGCAGAATTAATGTCTTGCCTTTTCCGGCCTGAGATGAGACTATAACAAAGAATCCGGCGTCCTGTTTCAGACATAACACTTTATTAGCTGTTTGAAATAGTATAACATTATGGATTGATATTGCAATAACAGTTGATTTGCGGCCGAGGCAGCATCCTGCGTGCGCCGACGGCAGCCAAGCAGTTCGGGTCCGATATCCTGCTTGTAAAACATTAAAACCAAAGGAGATTGTAACATGGAGTATTTTAAAAATGTCCGGGAGGAGTACAAGATCCTCCTGCGCAGTATTCCCGCAATGGTGACAGCTGTGTTTATTCTGTCTGTCGTTCTGATGAATCTGCTGGCAGGCAAAGAACTGTACCGCTCGGATTATTTCTGTCTGAATACCGGCCTTGCCCTGTCCTGGGTTTCTTTTTTATGTATGGACTGCATCTGCAAGCGGTTCGGCGCCAGGGCGGCAGCCGGGATCTCAGTGCTCGCGATCGCGATCAATATGCTCTGCGCGGTTATCTTCCGGCTGTTGATGATGACACCGGGAAGGTGGGCGGCGTTCTATTCCGCTGCTGATCCGGAAGTCGGCGCCATGATCAGCGCCGGGATTGATTCCACTTTTTCCGGCGCGTGGTATGTCGTCGTCGGTTCTTCCGCGGCGATGTTCGTGTCCTCTGTCGTAAACGGCATGATGAACCAGATGATCGGCATGAGGACGGACAAAGGAGATTTGCGCGGGTTCGCTTCGAGAAGCCTGGTCTCAACCTGCATTGCCCAGTTTGTGGATAATTTTGTTTTTTCGGCGCTTGTGTCGCATGTGTTTTTCGGATGGACGTGGACGCAGGTACTGATCTGTTCCTTTACGTCCATGCTGATCGAGCTTGGCCTGGAAGCGGTTTTCACTCCGCTGGGTTACAGGATTTCCAAAGGATGGGAAGAGGAACAGGTCGGGCAGCCTTATCTGGACAGGCTGTCGCGGACAGCCGGCGCAAGGTGAAAAAGCGCAGGCTTATCCGGCCGGGCCGGCGCGGACAGCCGGCGCGAGGTGAAAAAGCGCAGGCTTATCCGTACAGGCTGTCGCGGACAGCCGGCGCGAGGTGAAAAAGGCACAGGCAGGCTTATCCGGACAGGCCGGCGCCTGCAGTCATTTGAGGTGCGTATGAAACTGGAATTATTGTCCGCCGCGGAGCTGGGCAGGCTGATCAACCGCAGGGAGGTCTCTCCGATCGAAACCGTCCGGTATTTTCGGGAGCGGATTGAAAAAAGAAACCCTTCCGTCAATGCTTTTGTGTACACAAAGTTCGAGGACGCCGGGAGGGAGGCGGAGGCGCTGGAACAGCGGCTCGCCCGCGGCGAAGAGGTCGGCCCGCTCGCAGGCGTGCCGGTCGCGCTCAAGGACTTTCTGCCGTCCAGAAAGGGCTGGACCAATTCCCACGGCGGCGTGCGTTCGCTGATCCGGGAGGATCCGGAGGATTCCGTCTTTTACGCGGCGGCCGCAAAGGCGGGCGCGATCGCCCTCGGCAAGACCAATGCCCCCGCGTTCGCGTTCCGCGGCACGACGGACAATCGTCTGTACGGCCCGACATCGACCCCGTTCAAACCGGGGTATAATTCCGGCGGCTCGTCCGGCGGCAGCGCGGCCGCTGTGGCGGACGGCATGATTCTGATCGGAGAAGGTTCCGACGGCGGCGGATCGATCCGCATTCCCGCTTCCTGGTGCGGCTGTTTCGGTTTCAAGGCTTCCGTGGGGACCATTCCGTCCGTCAGCCGGCCGGACGGCTGGGCGGCTTCCCACCCCTACTGCTTTAACGGCGCCATCACCAGGACGGTTGAAGACAGCGCGATCATGCTGGAATATATGCAGGGCTACGATTCCCGCGACCCGCACAGCGCCTTCCGCGAAAAGAGGAAGTTCACCGAGCTGATGAAACGCCCGATGCGCGGGCGGCGCATCGGCTATACCGATGATTTCGGCGTCTTTACGGTCGATGAAGAGGTAAAACAGATTGTCAGAAGGGCGGCTTTCCGCTTCCGGGAAGCCGGGGCGTCCGTTGAGCCTGTCTCTTTCCGTTTCCGGCATACGCAGATGGAATACGCGGAGCTCTGGTGCAGGAGCATCTGTTTTGATACGGCGACGGATCTGGAGCTGTGGAAACGGAGCGGTTTCGACCTCGTACAAGACCACCGGGAGGAACTTCCGGAGGAATTCATCTACTGGAATAACGTTATGATGAGATCGACAATCCTGGATCTGCGCGCGATCAATGAGATGCGCACGGAAATCCTGGATGTGCAGGAGAATGTGTTCCGGGACTATGATCTCATCCTTTCTCCGGTCACGATCTGTCCTCCGGTGAAAAACCGGGAGGACGGCAATACAAAAGGCCCCTCCGAACTGAACGGAAGACCGGTGGAACCCCTGATCGGCTTCTGCGAGACGTTTTTTGAGAATTTTACCGGGAATCCCGCCGCGTCTGTCCCCGCCGGACTGACGAAGGACGGGCTGCCGGTCGGCCTGCAGATCATCGGCAGAAAATACATGGATGAAGATGTTCTCGCGGCCGCCCGTACATTCGAAGAGATCAGTCCGTGGACCTATGAGATTCCTTTGAACAGAGAAATACCTCAGTGACTGAGCAAGGTTTTTTACAAACCGGCGTCCTTTGGAGGAGATTCCCTTGAACAGAAAAATACCTCAGTGACAGAGAGATTCGCTGGTAAATACATCCTTGTTTGTGAACAGAAGGTCATGGCCAGAATAATGAATACACCGTCGACATTGTTTCAGGAATATCCCGTACTCGAAGATGAAATGATCGTGCTCCGCAAAATGACGGAAGAGGACGCGGGGGCGCTGGCTGAAATGTGCGCCCAGAAGGAAGTCTACCGCTATGTTCCGGCTTTTTTGTATGAGTTGAAATATGAAGATAAGCACACGGTCCTCGCGAAGATGGACGAGGAATGCTTTGACACGAAGGAGAGCCTCCTGCTCGGCGTGTATCTGAAGGAGACAGGCGCCTTCGCCGGCATCGCGGAATTCTACGCGTATGAACCGGAGAGAAGAAAATGTTCCATAGGCCTTCGTCTGAAGCAGGAATACTGGGGCAGAGGGATCGCGGTCCGCGCGGAGACGCTCATGATCCGCTATCTTCTGGAGCAGGCGGGGATCCGGACCATCACCGGACATATTATGCAGGAAAACAAGGCGTCGGCCGCGGCAGCGCAGAAAAGCGGCCTGGAAAAAAAGTACTGCGGGATCCCGGAGGACTGGGGGTTTGAAGAGCCGGTTCTGATCGATAAATATATCAGAAAAGCCACGGACTGAGGGAGAAAGGAGTTTTCCATGAAGCAGATATCCATCCTGGGAGATTCGATCAGTACTTTTGCGGGGGTTAATCCGCAGGGGTATTCCGTTTATTACGATAAAGATCTGCAGTTGAGAAACGGGCTGAACAGTGTGGACGACACGTGGTGGGCCAAGGTCATTCATCGGATGCAGGGCCGGCTGTGCGTAAATGATTCCTATTCCGGAAGCAGGGTCACCGGAGAGGGATTTCCCGCGGGCGCGAGCGAAAAAAGGATCCGGAATCTGAGAACGGAACAGCATGATCCCGACATCATTCTGATCTTTATGGGACTGAATGATTTCGCGGGAGGCGTGGAGCTGATCTCGAGCCTGGACGATTTCGGTTTTGAGGATTCCTACGATTTCATGCTCAAAACCGTCAAAACCATATACCCGTCGGCAGATATCGTCTGCGGGACGCTCATGCGCACAGTGTTGAGGGGCAGGAGCGTCTGGCAGTTTCCGGAATACAGCGCAGGGGCCGGATTCGAGCAGTACAACAACTCGATCAGATGGGTGACGCAGGAGAATCAATGTTATCTCGCGGATCTTTGCCGGGAGGATGCGCGCTATGAAACGCTGGACGGATTTCATCCGACAGCGCGCGGACATGCCGCGATTGCCGGGAGATGGATCGAATGTCTGGGAGAACTGGGTTTCCTTCCGCCGTCTCCCGGACTGACATGAGGGCAGCGGCTGCTTCCGGCATTGAACCGGGACGCGGATGCTTCCCCCGAAAGAACCCGGAAAACGCGACCGCCCCGGTTGGAGCGTCTGCGGGAGGCGCGGAGCAAAAGTTCGATGACGTGGCAATGCTCTGACCGGAATACAGAGGAGCAAAAGTTCGATGACGTGACAATGCTCT
>JAUNJS010000632.1 GCA_030533125.1 Eubacteriales bacterium
GGAAGCACTGTCCGGGGAAAAAACGCCCCGACAGAAAATGCAGCCGGGGAAGGAGCCGCCCCGTCAGAAGTCACATCGAAAACAGGCTGTGAAAAAGCGGGGGAAGGAAATCTCTGTCGAGCGGAAGAGCCATACGGATTCCTGTTTCCGGCAGGCTCTTCACAATTATCACACGCAGTTCGGCCGGAACGAATTATTTTTTTATAAAGAGCGGCAGATCCTTCTGAATCTGGCCAAAAATCCCACCGGTTTTAACCAGAATATCGATGTGCTTCTGCAGGACCGGGCACCCAAGGATCTCATCATTGTGATCAATGACAACGACCAGGACGGCGTCGACGTCTCCTGGCTGTGGGATGTCGATTTTGACCGGCTTGCGGACGACTCTGTGCGTTCCATCTATGTGAGCGGTACGCGCGCGCTTGACATGCAGCTGCGTCTCAAATACGTGGGAATCGACGCGGCTGTTATGGAAACACCTGAGGAAGCCATCCGCGCCTTTCTGCGGGAAGACGGAAACGCGGACAGGAAATGCACAGGAAATCTTTATATTCTGGTCAATTACACTGCGCTGATGCCGGTACATCTGTTTTTACAAAAAATATGTACGGGAACGGAACAAAACAGGCAAAAGAAATACAGGGATTTTGACAGGGACACAAGATTGCTGCCCCGGGTTGCGAAATTCATCAGACGGGATGGGTAAATATGAAACTGACGATTCTTCATTTATATCCGGATCTCCTCAATCTGTACGGGGACCGCGGCAATATCCAGTGTATGGCCATGCGCTGCCGGTGGCGCGGCATCGAAGCGGAGGTCCTCGAATGCTGCAGCGGCGACCGGCCGGATTTCGCGCGCGCGGACATTGTTCTGTTAGGCGGCGGATCCGACCGTGAGCAGCAGATTGTCTGCTCGAAGCTGTTGGAGATCCGGGATGATTTTCATGCCTATGTAGAGGACGGCGGAACGCTGCTCGCGGTCTGTGGCGGGTACCAGCTGCTCGGGCATTATTATGACACGGCGCAGGGGCGGATCCGGGGTCTCTCCCTGGTCGACCTGCGCACCGTACAGGGAAGTCCCCGGCTGATCTCGAATGTCGTGCTGGAAAGCGACGACTTTCCGTATGAAATCGTCGGGTTTGAGAATCACGGCGGAAGGACCTTCACGGGCGCGGAAAGCGGTCTGCGTCCCCTGGGCCGCGTTCTGTATGGATACGGGAATAACGGAAGAGACGGTATGGAAGGGATCCTGTACAAAAATGTTATCGGCACATATCTGCACGGACCTCTCCTGCCGAAGAATCCGCACGTCTGCGACCGTCTGCTGCGCACTGCACTTGAGCGCAGATATGGCGCGGCGGAGCTGTCCCCGCTGGACGACAGGCAGGAACGGGCGGCCAACCGCGCCATTGTAAGGCGTTTTCTTAACCGATAACACTGTTTCGCTTTTTTCTCCGCGGCTGTTTCCGCGGGATTTTCACCCCTTTATCAAACGTCGATTATTGATCTTTCGGGGGTCATATTCTCACTCCGCGTCGATCGTCAATCTCCGGGGTTCATTGTCCCGCCCGGCGTCAGTCGTTAATCTTCCGGGGTTCATTATCCCGCCCGGTGTCGGTTTTTGATGTTCCGAGGTTCATGTTC
>JAUNJS010000633.1 GCA_030533125.1 Eubacteriales bacterium
TAATAAAAAAGAGATTGCGAAATCCGCAAATCGCCTTTTTACGCAATTTCCGCTGCCTGCTGCTTTTCGACAGTGATTCCCTGCCTTCCAACTACAATCCGGCATTCCCGGATGAATATCTCCTCGTCAGGATCGCCCGCATCGATGCCCAACTCACTTCTGATCGCCGATAGCAGCACCTCTTCATCAATTTGCTTATTGCGGCAACCGCTCTTGTTGACTCGTCCGCGGCAACGCCAAACCTTGTGTGTCCCGGAAACGATCTGTGCGGTATACCGCCGATACGGTTCCCCGCATTCCGCGCAGAAAAGGTGCCCGTACAGCACATGAGACCGATGATCCGCAAACAGTCCTTTCTCTCTTTCCTGCTTACTCCTGAACAACCTCTGCTGAACCTGATTCCACACTTCCCGGGAAACAAGAGCCTCATGATCGTTGTGAACCAGCTTGCTGTCATACTCCACCGTAGGGTCAGGCTTCTTCGTAAGGTAATTCTGCGGCGCTGTTTTCTGGATCAGTCGATCACCGACATATGCTTCGTTATGAAGGATCACCAGTATGGCAGACCAGGAAAACGGTTCTTCAGACCGCATTCGCTTCGCGCCTTTCTCCTGCAGATGCTGAATGATTTCGTTCGGAGAGCACCCCGCAGCATACTCCTCAAACATCAGCCGGACCATCCAGGCATCTTCGTTCGGCGTCAGTTTCCCATCCACTTCCTTGTACCCGAGCATCCGATGGTTCCCCACATGCCGAATGCCGACCTCAGCCAGTCGCCTGTAGCTCCATTTCACATTCTCAGAAATGGAACGGCTTTCTTCCTGCGCTATAGCCGCCATCAGACTGAAAATGAGATCAGAGCCCGGATCAAAGCTGCTGATTCCTTCCTTTTCAAAGCGAACCTCAACATTGATCGATTTTAGCTCATGGACATACTTCTGCGCCTCCACGAAGTTCCGGGAAAAGCGGGAAATGGACTTGCACAGAATCAGATTGATCTTTCCGGCCCGAGCGTCCTCCAGCATCCGCAAGAACTGCGGGCGCTTTAAAGCGCTTGTGCCGGTAATACCCTGATCCGCATAGATCCCGGCCAGTCCCCAGCCTTCCGTCGCTTCGATCAGGCTGGTATAGTACCTGACCTGTGTTTCGTAGGATTCCTCCTGATCCTCAGACAGCGTGCTGACCCGCGCATAAGCTGCCACTTTCTTGCCCGCGATCTTTGGGGCAATTCTCCGGACTATCATTTGCATCACCTGCTTTCACCTTATTTACGGATATACTGCTGCGCCCGTAAACGCACGGCACGTCAGCTTCATACGCTTTAGGTTCCAGAATAACCAGATTTAGTACCGCTTCCTGCGAATTCAAAATGCCAGCAACCTGCCTGTTTGGACAACCTTTGATCAACGGTTCCCCGTTAATCACATAAGTTTCCTTCACGCTACTTCCCAGCTTGGTAACGTGCTCCATCATCTTTTTCTCAATCGTCGGAAGCGGCAGGTCGCTGGCCTTCCCGAACTCCATTTTTGTCTCGCTGACCAATCCGCACTTCCAGTTGATCCTCATGATATCCCACTGCGGGAAAGATATCTTCTTCACCAAACGACAGAGCATGATGTATTCAAGTCTTGGATACTGCTGCGATC
>JAUNJS010000634.1 GCA_030533125.1 Eubacteriales bacterium
AATCCGGTATAAACCGAATCCGGCAGAGAAAGAATCCGGCACATTCGGAGGTACATCCGGAATAGAAGGAAACGGGAAAAAGGAGGAAGGTAAATAATGGTCAGAGTCATCCTGCATGGCGCCTGCGGGCGCATGGGACATATCATCGCGGATCTGGCGTCAAGGGATCCGGAAATCACCATCGCCGCGGGGGTGGACGCCTTCGGCGGTACCTATGCTGATTTTCCCGTTTATAACAATTTGGACGACTGCGCGGAGGAAGCGGATGTCATCATCGATTTTTCTACGGCGGCCGCCCTTGAGAAGCTGTTTGCGTTCAGCGAAAAGAAGGGGCTTCCCGTGGTCGTATGTACGACCGGCCTTTCGGAGGAGCAGACCTCGCGCATGATGGAAACAGCCGGGAAGGTGGCTGTCCTCAAGAGCGCGAACATGTCTGTCGGCATTAACCTGCTCCAGAACCTGCTGGCGGAAGCGGCACCGAAGCTTGCGGCAGCCGGCTTTGACATCGAAATCGTCGAGAAGCATCATAAAATGAAAATCGACGCGCCGAGCGGCACAGCCATTGCCCTCGCGGAAAGTGTCAATTCCGCGCTTGAAAACCCGTATGAATATGTGTACGACCGCAGCGCGAGGCGCGAACAGCGCCCCGTCCGGGAGATCGGCATTTCCGCCGTCCGCGGCGGCACGATCGTGGGAGACCACGATGTGATTTTTGCCGGAGAGGATGAGGTCATTACCTTTTCCCACAGGGCGTACAGCCGCGCTGTTTTCGGAAAGGGCGCCATCCAGGCGGCAAAATACCTCGCCGGAAAACCGGCAGGTTTTTACACGATGCAGGATGTCCTGAGCTGAGACAGGAACGGAACGGGCCGCAAGGGAGCCGACGGCTTTGGCGACACGGCTGTTCTGCGCTGCGATGAGCCCGGAAAGGGCGGAAGGGGATGCCGGAAGTTGTTGTGATGCAGGACGTCCCGCACTGAAACGCTCCGGCCGGAGGATGCGGACTATACGGAACTATACAGTACGATACAGCACCGGACACATGCCGCCCGGTGCTGTTTTTGCGAAAACAGAGAAGCGGACGCTCCGGAAGGAGAGGTACAAATGAAACTTCGTCCATGTATTGATATTCACGGGGGACGCGTGAAACAAATCGTAGGAGGTTCAATCGGTGACGGCACAGCGGTGCAGGAGAATTATGTCTCCGAAATGGACGCGTCCTGTTTCGCAGAGCTGTACAGGGAAAAAGGTCTCGGCGGCGGGCACATCATCCTGCTGGACAGTGCGGCCGCGACACCGGAGGCTTACGCGGCGGACCGCGCGCAGGCTGTGCGCGCGCTGAAAGCTTTTCCCGGCGGCATGCAGATCGGGGGAGGAATTACCCCTGATAATGCAGCGGACTATCTCGAAGCCGGCGCCTCCCATGTGATTGTGACTTCCTATGTATTCCGGGACGGCATTCTGGATGAAGAACGGCTGGAGAAAATGATTGCGGCTGTCGGGCGGGAACGCCTGGTCCTTGACCTGAGCTGCCGCAGACTGCCGGAGGCGTTGTATCCGGGAAAATTGTCGGCAGAGGAGCCGCAGACAGGGAGCTTCTCTCCAATTCACCGCGATGCCGGTACAGGCTTCCTCCGGGAGTACT
>JAUNJS010000635.1 GCA_030533125.1 Eubacteriales bacterium
GGAGGCTGATTATGAAGGAATTAAAGGATCTGATCCTTCCGATGGGCGAGGAATACGTGGATTATCTGCACGATGAGAGCCGGCAGGAGGGCACAGCGCAGAGTATCTCGTTTCCGACGACGGAGGAGGAGGTATGCGAAGTCCTGCGGAGAATGCACGCGGACGGCACGAACGTGACGATTCAGGGAAACCGGACCGGCCTGGCCGCGGCTGCGGTGCCGGAGGACGGGCATATCCTGAACATTGAAAAGATGACCCGTGTACTGGGCATGCGGATCGGGAAAGCGGGTGTAAACAAAGACCCGCGCTGTCGGTATCGGCAGGACCCGGAAGAGGAGGCGGTTTTTGTGCGCGTACAGCCTGGCCTCTCCCTGAACCAGTTCCGGGAATATCTGCGCGCGAAAGATTTTCCGACGGAGGGATGGGACGCGTCCTCTCTCGAGGCATACAGGACATTCCTGAAAATGCCGGAGCGGTACTTTCCGCCGGATCCGACGGAGGGATCCGCCTCCCTGGGCGGGATGGCCGCGTGCAATTCTTCCGGCGCGAAGAGCTTCTACTACGGCTCCATGCGGGGATATGTCGAGGGCGTGCGGATGGCTCTTTCGGACGGCGATGTGATCGCCCTGCAGAGGGGGGAACAGTCCGCGCAGGGCAGGCACTTCGCGATCCGCACCGAGGGCGGCCGCGTGATCGAGGGGGATCTTCCCACCTATAATATGCCCCACTGCAAAAACGCAGCCGGCTATTACGCGGCGGACAATATGGATCTGGTGGATCTGCTTGTCGGCTCCGACGGAACATTCGGAGTCTTTACGGAGCTGGAGCTCCGCCTTCTGCCCATGCCGCCCGTGATCTACGGCATCAACTGCTTTTTTGAAAAGAAGGCGCAGGCGGTCGGTTTTTCCGCGGTCGTCCGCAGGGACTGCCAGCATCTGGCGGCGATCGAATACCTGGACGGCAATTCCCTGAACCTGCTGCGGAAGCTGGAGGGCAAGGATCTGGGAATCCCGGAGGCGAGCGACTGCATGCTGTATCTGGAGATCCACACGGAGACCCAGGACGAGGCGATGGAGGACGCCGGGATTGTCCTTCTGGCGGTCGAGGAAGTGGGCGCGGATCCGGACGGGGTCTGGCTCGCCGAGACCTACGCCGAGCGGCAGAGGCTCCTGGATATGCGCCACATGGTCCCCGAGAGCGTGAACTCGCGCATCGGCGAATACAAGCGCACGCATCCGGAGATCGCGAAGACCGCGAGCGATATGGCCATGCCGGACAAACAGTTCCTGAAAGTCCTCAAGATGTATGACAAGGACCTGAAGGAGGGCGGCTACGACTTCGCGGTCTGGGGCCATTTCGGGGACAACCATCTGCACATCAATGTCCTGCCCCGCACAAAGGCGGAGATGTTCCGCGCGAAGCAGATGTACGCGGAGTGGGCGAAGGTCATCACGTCCCTGGGAGGCACTGTCTCCGCCGAGCACGGCACAGGGAAGATCAAGGCGCCGCTCCTCGCCCTGATGTACGGAAAAGAGGGGATCGCGCAAATGGCCGCCGTGCGGCGCCTGTTCGATCCGGACGGCATGCTGGGAAGGGGAAATCTTTTTTAGGACCGCTGTATAAAGCCGGATAAATCCGTAGAAA
>JAUNJS010000258.1 GCA_030533125.1 Eubacteriales bacterium
GAAAGTCAACCGATTATCCGCCTGACAAAACATTTGTTCCATTCTTTGTTCCATCCTTACTCCCGGACTTGATCCTGTTCTTTCTCCCAAACAAAGCCGCTGCCAGTCCCTTTCAGGAACGCGGCCGCGGGCAGCATGGAAATACCGCAGTCCCTTCCGGACAGCGGTGCACGGGGGCGCGACAGCCGCCTGCGCGCGGAAATACCGCGATTTCTCCAGGGGGGCGCGGGATCAGGCGGCGCGGAAGCGGGTTGAGCGGACGCGGCCGCGGGCAGCATGGGATCGGGCGGGCGCAGGAGCTGGCAGTGCGGAAGCGGCCCGCGCGGGATCAGGCGGCGCGGAAGCGGGTTGAGCGGACGCGGACGTGGCAGCAAGGGATCGGGCGGCGCAGCCTCAGATTGTGGAAAAATCCACGCTTTTTCCGCCGCGGATCCGAAAATCCGGGTGTTCCCGCAGGATTTCGTCCGCGCAGGCCGCGGCGTCGCGCAGGATCTGCGCGTCCTCGTACAGGTCCGCGAGGACAAACTGGGGCAGGCCGCTCTGGCGCGTGCCGAACAGGTCCCCCGGTCCGCGCGCCTTCAGATCCTGTTCCGCGATGGAAAACCCGTCCGACGTTTTCTCCAGGACCTCGAGCCGCTCCGGCTTCTCCCTGCCGGTATACAGAAAAATACAGTAGGACTGCTCCTGTCCCCTGCCGACGCGGCCCCGGAGCTGGTGGAGCTGGGACAGCCCGAAGCGGCCGGCGT
Source organism: Eubacteriales bacterium (assembly GCA_030533125.1). GTDB lineage: Bacteria > Bacillota > Clostridia > Lachnospirales > Lachnospiraceae > CAG-791. Next base: position 747 of record JAUNJS010000258.1, read on the forward strand.
TTTCAATCAGGATCAGGGTGGCGTTCGGCACGTTGATCCCGACTTCGATGACGGTCGTGGAGACCAGTATGTCCGTCCCGCCCGCGGAAAACTCCTCCATGATCCGGTTCTTCTCCTCCGGGCGCATGCGGCCGTTCAGAGAAGCGATCCGCAGATTCCCGGGCAGGGAGCTCCGCAGCTTTTCCGTGTAGTCCGCGACATTTTCCAGCTCGCGGAGGGCGCCCTCCTCGACAGCCGGGCAGATCACATAACACTGCCTTCCTTTCCGGATTTCGGAGAGAATAAAGCGGTAGGCCCGCCCGCGCTGCGTGTCCTGCATCGCGAGGCTCTTGACCGGCTTTCTGCCGGGCGGAAGCGCGCGCAGGGCAGAGACCTGCAGTTCCCCGTACAGGATGATGGCGAGCGTCCTGGGAATGGGGGTCGCGCTCATCACCAGCACCGGGACATCCTCGCCTTTTTCCAGCAGGCCCGTCCGCTGCCGGACCCCGAATCTGTGCTGCTCATCGGTGATCACGAGCCCGAGATCCCCGAAAGACACTTTTTCCTGAAAAAGCGCGTGAGTGCCGATCACGACGGACGCGCTGTTTTCCGCGATGGCCTGCAGGGCCTCCCTGCGCGCCTTTCCCTTCACGGAGCCGGTCAGCAGGACGGCGCGGACCGGCAGCCCGCTATTTTCCATATACTGCCGGAAACTCTCCATGTGCTGCCGGGCGAGAACCTCCGTGGGCGCCATGAGCGCTCCCTGTCTCCCGTTCATCGCGCACAGGACGAGGGCAAGAAACGCGAGGACCGTCTTTCCGGAGCCGACGTCTCCCTGCAGGAGGCGGTTCATCAGCACCGGCCCCGCGAGATCCGCCTGTATCTCCTCCCAGGCCCGCGCCTGCTCGCCGGTCAGGGAAAACGGCAGGCACTCCAGAAAGCGCGCGCACCAGTCCCCGCCCCCGGCGGCCGGCTCCCTCCGCATCGGACGGCGGTTCGCGCGGATTCCCTCCGCTTCCTTCTGCCGCCGGACCCCGAGGATAAAGGTGAAAAACTCATCGAAAACAAGCCTTTTGCGGGCCTGCAGCAGGCTCTCCCGGCCCGACGGGAAATGGATTTCCCGGATCGCGGATGCCCGGTCCGTGAGGCCGTACCGCGCGCGGTATGCCTCCGGGAGGCTGTCGGGCTCCGCCTCCACGGCCTCCAGCGCCGCCTGCAGGAACGCGCGCATCCGCCCGGCGCTGATCCCTTTGGGAAGGGGATAGTCCGGCTGCAGCGTGCCGCGCAGAGCGTCATAGTCCGCCGCGGGGATAAACCTGGGCTGTTCCATATAGAGCCCGCCCGTCTTTGTCTGCCGGAGGATTCCCCGGAACACGAAGACGTCTCCCGGCTGCAGCACCCCCCGCAGATACGGCATGTTGTAAAAAGTCAGCCGCACGCGCGCGGTCCGGTCCCCGGCCTCAAAATGCGAGAGAACGCGCGCGCCCCTGCGGATTACGCTCCCGTTTCCCAGAACTGTCATCCTGAGCGCGCAGGAGGACCCCGGCTCCACCCGCCCGGCTTCCTCCTCCGGGGCAAAATATTCGTATCCGGACGGGTAATATTCCAGCAGATCCCCGACTGTGCGGATCCCCCGCCCGGCCAGAGCCTCCGCCGCTTTCGGCCCCAGGCCCCTGATCGTTCTGACAGATGCCTCCGGTTTCATCGCGCCTCCCGCGGGATTGTGTCCCGATATACCAGCAATACCGGCCCGCGGGGGCCGGTATTGTTTGTTTCTGTGTCTCTCTTTGTGTCTTTTTCTGTCTCTTTAGTGATCTTCCCGCGCGGTTTTTTATTCCGCGGACAGGATATAATAGTAGATCGGCTGGCCGCCGGGCTGGAGCTCGACCTCGCAGTTCTCAAAGCGCGCGAGCACTTTGGAGCGCAGGGTTTCCGCCTCCTCTTCGGAGACGTCCTCTCCGTAATAGATGCTGATGATCTCCGTCTCGTCCGTCACCATCTTCTCCAGACATCCCATTGCCGTTTCGTTCCTGTCGCTGCTGACAGCCAGAATGCCCGCGTCGCCGATGCCCATCAGGTCATCCTTGTGGATCTCGATCCCGTCCAGGACCGTGTCGCGGACGGCATAGGTGACTTCCGCGCTCTTGACGGCTTCGATTCCGTTCAGCATGTTCTGGCGGTTTTCGTCATCTCCCAGATCGGGCGCGTAGTTAATGACGGCAGTGATTCCCTGCGGTATGGTCGTCGTGGGAATCACGATTACCTTCTGGTCTTTTGACAGATCGGCCGCCTGGTTGGCCGCCATGATGATGTTTTTATTGTTCGGAAGGACATAGACCGTGTCCGCGTTGACCTGTCTGACCGCGTTGAGAATATCGTCCGTGCTCGGATTCATGGTCTGCCCGCCGGAAATGACATAGTCGACGCCGAGGCCCGTGAAGATCTCCCGGATCCCCTCTCCCACGGAAACCGTGATAAAGCCTGTCTCCTTGTGCGGCATGGGGGGAGCGGCCTCCTCCGGAGCCGCGGCCGTTTCCGGAGCCTTCTCCTCCGGAACCGCTTCCGGCGCGCTCTCTTTTTCCAGTTTCCGGTTCAGAACCGTGAGGCCCCGCAGATCGCCGTACTGCAGGCCCTTCTGGATCGCCAGTCCGGGATCATTGGTATAGAGCCGGACGAGGACGGCATCCTCCCGGCGCTCACAGAATACGGAATCGCCCAATGTGTCGAGGTACTTCCGCAGGCTCTTTGCCGTTGCCCTGTTGAACTCCTTCTCGGGGAGGATCGTGAACTCCACGCTGTACAGATATTTCAGCTCGGGTTTTGCAGCCTCCGCGGCGGCTTCCGCCGTCTGCGCGGATTCCGCGGCCTGCGCCGCGGGCGCCGCCTCGATCTCCCTGCCGAGATAACCGTCATAGCAGCCCTTCAGGAACTGAATGAGTCCCTGTCCGCCGCTGTCCACGACGCCGGCCTGCTTCAGGACGGGGAGCATGTCGGGTGTCTTCGCGAGGACCTCCTCGCCGTAGGCGATCACCTGGGGAATGAATTCGTCAAATGAATCGACGCCGCTGTCGCAGAGCTCCCTGGCCTTCTCGGAGATGCCCTTCGCCACCGTGAGAATGGTCCCCTCTTTGGGCTTCATGACCGCTTTATAGGCTGTCACGACCGCTCTCTCAAAAGCCGTCGCGGCGATCGGGACCGTCACTACAGTTTCGTCCCGCGCGACTTTGCTGAATCCGCGCAGAAGCTGGGACATGATAACACCCGAGTTTCCGCGGGCGCCTCTCAGAGAACCGGACGACATGGCCTTGCAGACATCTCGCATGGAACGGGCATTCCCGTCGAGATTCCCGATCTCCGTCACTGCCGACTTGATGGTCAGAGTCATATTTGTCCCGGTATCCCCGTCCGGCACCGGAAATACATTCAGTTCGTTGATCCATTCCTTCCCGGCCTCAAGATTTGCCGCTCCCGCAAGGAAGAGGTCCATCAGACGCGCCGCGTCAATTGACCGATGATCCTGGGCCTGGTTATTCTCGTTCATGCTCACCGCACACTCCTCCAATCTATGATTTCCGTGGCTAAGAACTGTGTACGCTGCATCCGTCAGTCGATCAGCCGGACACCTTCCACATAGATGTTGATTCTTTCGATCTCAAGGCCTGTGAACTCCTCAACCTTGTATTTCACGCTTTCGATGAGGTTATCAGCCACGGTTTTTATATTCACGCCATAGGAGACAATCACGTGAAAATCAATCACCAGACGGTTGCCTGCCGTGAGCATCACATCAATGCCCTTCGTCATCGTGTCTTTCCTGAGAAGATTGACAATTCCTTCCTTTACATTTACGCCGGCCATGCCGACGATCCCGAAGCACTCATTGGCAACGCTTCCGGCATACTGGGCAATGACTTCATTGTCTATGGAAATGTTGCCCATATGCGTATTCATATAAGAAGATTTCATATTCTGACTGCTCTCCTTTCCGGGCCGCCGGAGCGGCAGAATTATTTCAAGCCGCGCCCTGCCCGGGAGTGACGTGAAGTCCGGTGACGTGAAGCCTGCGTTCGGCGACTCGGATTCTGCTTCGCGAAACGCCAAAAAGCCATTAAACTCCCGCATTGACTTGACAGAGCGAAAATCGACGAATAAATTATACCTGAATGCGGCAAAAAAGAAAACATATAATCGCAAAACGCGCGGGAATTTTTTCAAAACTTTTTCCAAAAATTTTACTTGCAATCCACATTTGTTTCTGATAGTATACTAATGTTGTTTTCCGAATCTAAAGGGACAGGAGGTGTTAAAATGGCCAAGTGCGATATCTGCGGCAGAGGCGCTTTCTTTGGAAATCAGGTCAGCC
>JAUNJS010000035.1:0-2120 GCA_030533125.1 Eubacteriales bacterium
GGAGAGAAAGCGGCTGTCTTGTGCGGGGCGCGAATATCTGCCGCAGAATACGGGATCAACGCGCTGCGCATGACCTGCATTCCGGTGAGAGAATCGGGGACGGTACTGTATCACATAGAGAGAAACAGATTATAAACGACGAAAACAACAGGTATGACGGAAAGGAGGATCCGCTCTTAGCTCATGACGAAGGACACGAGCTTCCGGGCGGTTTTTACTTATGAAGACACAATCAGATCTGCGCGCGCATCTCAGGGCGATTGATCACAGGAGTTATCCCGCGTATAAAGAACTGCGGGGCAGTTATGATTTCGGCGGATTTCTGCTGCAGATCGACCATGTACAGGGGGATCCGTTCGCGGCGCCCTCCGCTGTCAGTGTGACCGTGCCCGCGGCGCAGGCGGCGTTCCCGTCTGCTTTCCTGTCGCCGGGGCACCGCCGGACGGCGCTTGAGGACCACCTTGTGCGCCTTTTTTCGAGGGAGGCGGAGAAATACAGCGGGAAAGCCCGCGGCTCGGGAAAGAGCGGCCGCATGGAGGTCTCCCGGCCCGGGCAGGAGGTCCTTGCCCGGAGCGCCTGCACGGTCAGCGAACGGGGGGACGTGGTGTTCCGGATGGAGATCGGGTTCCCGGCGAACGGGCGCACGATCAACGCGCGGGAGCTGGAGAAGATCCTGTTTGAGTTTCTGCCCGCCTGCGTGCGCGCGGCGCTCTATTACAGAAGCGTAGACCGGAAACAGCTGAAGGCGGGAATTGATCTTTCGGATGACCAGCTCTTTATCCGGCAGGAACTGGGAAAGAGAGGGCTGTGCGCCTTCGTGGCGGACGGCGCAGTCCTGCCGCGGGAGAGCGGCGTCTCGGATCTGCCGATGCGGGGCGCGGTGCCGTTTTATTCCCCGGAGAGCCTCAGGGTGGAGATGGACCTGCCCCATGCGGGACGCGTCACCGGAATGGGGATTAAGCGGGGGATCACGCTCATCGCCGGCGGCGGGTATCACGGCAAGTCCACGCTGCTGCACGCCCTGGAGAGGGGCGTCTACGACCATATCGCAGGGGACGGGCGCGAATATGTCATTGCGGACAACACCGCCGTGAAGATCCGCGCGGAGGACGGGCGCAGCATCGTCTGCGACGACATCAGCCTGTTTATTTCCAACCTTCCCGGCGGGAAAGACACGGTCCGCTTCTCTACGGAAAACGCCAGCGGCAGTACGTCCCAGGCCGCGGCCGTGGTGGAGGCCGCGGAGGCAGGATGCCGGGTCCTGCTTATAGACGAGGACACCAGCGCGACGAATTTCATGGTCCGGGACGAACTCATGCAGCGCGTCATTGCCCCTGACAAGGAGCCGATCACGCCCTTCATCAGCCGCGCCCGTCTCCTGTTTGAGAAAAACGGCATTTCCACGATCCTTGCCCTCGGCTCCTCCGGCGCCTGGTTCACACCGGCGGACTGTATCCTCCAGATGGACGAATACCGCCCGGTGGACATCACTGAGAAAGCGAAAGAGGCGGCGAAAGCATTTTCACCTTCCAAAGAAGCTGCAGGGGAAGTTTCCGCGGGAACGTCTTCTGCCGGAGGTATTTTTGCCGGGGGATCATCCGCCGGTGAGAAATCCGCAGGAACGCCTTCCGCCGGAGAAGGTCCCGCCGGCTCTGCCGGAAACAGAACGGCAGCGGCCGCCTTCCTGGATCCGGGCCCGGGTCTTCCGGCGCCGCGGCGGATTCTTCTTCCCGACCGCGCTTTTTCCGGGGACCGGATCAAAACGAAGACAATGGGGCGGGACGGGTTTGTCATTGACCGGCGGACCGTTGACCTGCGCCACGTCGAACAGCTGGCGGACTCCGAACAGAGCGCGGCGCTCGCCCAGTGTCTCCTCTATGCCGAGCGCCGCCTCATGGACGGGAAGCGGACCCTGCCGGAGATCGCGGACGCCCTGCTGGCCCTGATCGAAGCGCGCGGTCCCGGAGCCGTCGCGGAAGGCAGTTATGTCCGCACCGGACTTGCCGCGCCCCGCAAAGCCGAGATCTGCGCGATGCTCAGCCGCTTCCGGGGCCTGCGCGTGCGTTGAGCCCGCAGCGTGCCCCCGGCTTCAGGGGAGGGGCCTCGACAGCGCTGCTCCA
>JAUNJS010000035.1:2220-14647 GCA_030533125.1 Eubacteriales bacterium
ATAACATGCCTGCTCTACAGCCCTGCCGGCTCTTGTCACGTTTTTGCGAACGTGATAAGATAGGGACAGTTTTTCGATAAGAATCGATCGAAGAGCTTTCTTTACAGGGCGGGAATGTTTCCGTATGCCGTCTACATTCCTGCATATTTATGCATATCTTTTGGACGGAGTATTTCATGACAGGAGGATTTTGCTAAAATGAGCGAAGAGAAAAAAATCATGCTTTCCGGAATCCAGCCGAGCGGAGATCTGCACCTCGGGAATTATCTCGGCGCGATCAAAAACTGGGCGGACCGGGTGAATGATTATGACTGCTATTATTTTATGGCGGATATGCATACGATTACGGTGCGCCAGGATCCGAAAGAGCTGCGGAGGCGGTCTCTGGAGATGCTGGCGATTTATATTGCCTGCGGGCTGGACCCGGAGAAGAACACGCTGTTCCTGCAGTCGCATGTTCCGGCGCACGCGCAGCTGGGATGGGTGCTGGACTGCTACACGATGTTCGGGGAGCTCACCCGGATGACACAGTTCAAGGACAAGTCGGAGAAGCACAAAGACAACATCAACGCGGGACTTTTTACCTATCCGTCTCTGATGGCGGCGGACATTCTCCTGTACCAGCCGCACTACGTTCCGGTGGGAGAGGACCAGAAGCAGCACGTCGAGCTGTGCCGGAACATCGCCATCCGCTTCAACAATATCTACGGCGAGGTCTTCCGCGTTCCGGAGCCCTTCATCAGCAAGGTCGGCGCGCGCATCTACGGCCTGACGACGCCTGATTCCAAGATGTCCAAGTCAATCCCGCAGGGCTGTGTGTTCCTCATGGATGAACCCAATGTCATCATGAAAAAATTCAAGCGCGCGATCACGGACTCCGACACGGAGCACTGCGTACATTTCGACAGGGAAAACAAGCCGGGCGTCGCGAACCTCATGAATATCTACGCGACCCTGACCGGAAAGAGCTTCGAGGAGATCGAGCGCGAATTCGACGGGATGGGATACGGGGCCTTCAAGCCCGCCGTGGGCGAAACGGTTGTCGATGCCCTGACCCCGATCCGCGAGGAGGCGAAGAGACTGATCGCCGACAAGGCCTATCTGAACGAGATCTACCGCGAAGGCGCCGAAAAGGCATCGTATATCGCGAATAAGACACTCCGCAAGGTCTATAAGAAGATCGGCTTCTATCAGCTGGACCGCAAGTAGGTCATACATGAGAATAAGCAGGGACGGCTTCTGTCAGCCGGACCGCGCATTAAACATCATGCACATAAACATCATAAGGAAGAAACGAAGAAGAAGCGGGAAAACGGGAATCCCCGGACCGCAGGGAAAGGACACAGAAAATGAATTTTCTGGAAGAGAGGATATTGAAGGACGGCCAGGTCCGGGAGGGCGACATTCTCAAGGTGGACAGCTTCCTGAACCATCAGCTGGACATCGCGCTGCTGGATCAGATCGGCGAAGCGTTTTATGAGCATTTCAGGGGAAAGAATATTACCCGCGTTCTGACGGTGGAGGCTTCGGGAATAGCCATTGCCGTCCCCACCGCGCGCAGGTTCGGCGTGCCGGCCGTCTTCGCGAAGAAGGCGCGCAGCATGAACCTGGACGGCGACCTGTATACCTCTGTCGTACACTCCTATACCTATAATGTCGACAACGTGCTGACGCTTTCCAGGCGGTATATTCACGCGGACGACAACGTGCTGATCGTGGATGACTTCATGGCGAACGGCAAGGCTGCCCAGGGTCTGATCGACATCTGCGGGCAGGCGGGCGCGCAGGTCGCCGGCATCGGCATCGCCATTGAGAAGGGCTACCAGAACGGCGGGCGCCTCCTGCGGGAGGCGGGGTATGACCTCTGCAGCCTCGCGATCGTAGATCAGATGCAGACGGACGGGACCATCCGCTTCCGGGCACAGGAATTCTCAGGGGAATGATCGAAAGGGGGGTTATGTCCCATGGTGTTCGGTGTATTGAAAGATATCAAGACGGGGGAGAACCGCGTCATCTGTACCCCTCTGGAGATTGCCTCCATAAAAGCCGCCGGCCACGAGGTGCTGGTGCAGGCCGGCGCGGGCGCCGGCAGCGGTTTTCCGGATGAAAAATACGCGGCGGCAGGTGCGGAAATCGTACAGGACGCCGCTGAAATGTGGGCGCGCTGCGATTTTCTGGCGAAAGTCAAGGAAATTGAGCCCTCCGAGTTCGGCCTGCCGCGGGAGGGGCAGATGATCTACTGCTGCATTCATCCCGCCGCGCATCCCGAAGAGGTGGATGCGCTTTTACAGAGCGGGTGCATCGCCCTCACCGCGGAGGACAGCCACCGCTGCGGTTCGCCCAACTGCGAGGCCGCGGGCAAACAGGGCGCGCTGTTCGGCCTGGAGTCCATGCTGACCATCAACGGCGGCAAGGGCAAATTTGTGGGCGGCTTTGCCGGCGCGCCGGGCATGAATGTGCTGATTCTCGGCGGCGGCGTCGTCGGGCAGGGCGCGCTGAGCGTGCTGTACGCGCTGGGCGCGAACGTGACCGTGATGGATATCAACATGGGCCTCCTGCGTCAGCTCGCCGACCGCTACCAAAGTCACATCGACACCATGTACTGCACACGGGAGAACATCGCCTCCGTGCTTCCGAAGACCGACATGGTCGTCAACTGTGTCAGGTGGCCCAAGCAGAGGACTGATTTCCTGATTACGAAGGAGATGCTGAAGACGATGGAGCCGGGGAGCGTCCTGGTGGATATCTCCAACGACGATCCCGGCGCGATCGAATCCAGCCACGAGACCCACCACGACAATCCGCGGTACGTGGTCAACGGGGTGGTCCACTACTGCGTCAGCAACATCCCCGGCGCCGTGGCGCATTCCACATCCGTCGCCCTCGGTGCCGAGACACTGCCTCTGTTTTTGAACATTCTGAACAACGGCCTCGAGGAGGCCTGCGTGCGGGACGGTTTCATCCGCAGGAGCCTCACCTGCTACAGGGGGTATCTGACGCACGAGGAGACTTCCGGCATCCAGAAAAAGCCCTGGATCCGTCCGGAGGATATTCTGGGCATCGCCGGGAGAGAACTGGATCCCGCTCCGCCCGCCACTACGACAAGAAGCGACCTGTTCCTCGAATGCTGCTGCCGGTAAGGATTCCGGTTCCTGCTGTCCGCTGTCCTGCGGGGCAGGCGCGGCCGGTGATTTCAGTCGGATGGTTTTCCCTCTCGGCGCGTGCCGCGCGGGTTTCCATAGAGACACGTCACGTTTATTTCGGAAGGAGGAAAAGTTATGAAAAAAGTTTTATCGCTCCTGCTGGTCTGCGTGCTGCTCCTGTCCCTGACAGTGGGCTGCGGCGGCGGTTCCACCGCTTCGTCGGGCAGCGCGGACAGCAAAGAAGCGGGTGCCGCCGCGGATCCCGCTGAGAAGGTTCTGCACATGCGCCTGGCCAAGCCGCTGCAGGCAACGGACTGGGCGGCGACCACCAACACCTTCGATATGCAGATCACCTGGGTGCAGGTATTTGAAGGCCTGTACGGCATGGACGAGGTCAACGGCGGCTACTATAACCTGCTGGCCAAGGACATTCAGGTCAGCGAGGACGGCCTGACCTATACCATCACCCTGCAGGACGCCACATTCCAGAACGGCGATCCCCTGACGGCGGAAGACGTGGTGTTCAGCTACAATAAAGCCAAGGAGATCTCCCGCTTCAACTACGTCACCAGCTTCATCAACAAAGTGGAGGCGAAGGATGACAAGACCGTCGTCATGACGCTGGATTATCCCTACTCCGCCATCGCGCACACCTTCTGGAGCATCAAAATCTACAGCAAGCGCGAGTACGAGGAAGTTGTCGCCGCCGGCAAGGAATTCGGCACCGAGCCGCACACGGCGGGCACAGGCCCCTACTACATCTCTGACTACGATCTGTCTTCCGGAGTCACCCTGAAAGCCTATGAGGGCTATTGGGGCGGCGCGCCTGACATCAAGACGGTTGAATACCGCGTCATCTCCGAGGACTCCGCCGCGGTCATTGCCTTTGAGAACGGGGAGCTCGATTATTTCAATGAGGTTCCTCTCTCCGACTGGAACAATGTCGAAGCGGCCGCGGGCGATAACTGCAGCCTGGTCAAAGGCAATAACATCCGTTTCCTTGCCATCAACTATCTGTCCCCCACCAACAACAACATCCTGGGGAACCAGAAGGTCCGCGAAGCCATTTTCTACGCGGTCAACAAGGATGCTCTGGTAGCTTCCTCCACCAGCAAATACGGGCAGGTCGCCTACGAATATATGCCCTCCGAATACGTAGCCACTTCCCCCAGTGTGAAGGACGGCAAGTTCAAGACTTATGATTACGACCCCGATAAGGCCCACCAGTGCCTGCTGGATGCCGGTTTTACGGAGGAGGAGATCGCCGCGGGCATCGATGTCGGCACAATCCTGACCTATGGCGAAGCCACCGCTGACAAGGGCAAGGCCACTGTCGTCATCCAGGCCAACCTGGCCGACGCCGGCATGAAAGCCCAGGTCGAAGTGGCTGAGGCCGCGAACGTCACTCCCCGCATGTACGCGCAGGATTACGATATCGCCATTTTCGCCGACTCCGGCAACTATGACTACAACAACATCCGCCAGCAGGTCCACTCCGAGTCCGTCGGCATGTATCTGGTCCGCTATAAGGACGAGAAGAGCCCCTTCGACTGGAAGAAGATTGAGGAGCTGGTCGACAAGGGCGTGGCGACCTCGGATACCGAAGAGCGCTATGCTATTTATACAGAACTGTGGTCCATCATTATGGACACGACAACCATCCTGCCCCTGTACCACATGCCGGTAGGAATCGCGTGGTCGAAGAATATCTCTGTGGACAACGTGAACCCCACCTACTATCACATCACCGACTTCCACTGGGCACAGTGAGTTTCCGTCTGCGGCGGAAGCATCATATCTCCGGTTTTTACCGGGAGGAGCAGGCCGTTCATATTCTGTGATGCAGCCGTTTCCGCAGCGGTCCGGAAGCAGTAAGGCGGGAAGCATCATCGTGATTCCATCGTGATTCCGGAGACAGCCTTTTCCGCGGCGGTCCGGAAGCGGTCCCGCCCGGAACACGCCCGTCCCTGAACAGATCCGGCTGAACACAGCCGGTGCATGATGTATGCGCGGTACCGTCGGTCCTCCTTTCCTGCGTCGCCTTTCCCTCCTGCGGGAGGGAGGGCGGCAGGAGGGAGGGCCGGCGCGGGGGCATACGAATAAAACACCGCGGACAGCATTTCATAAAAACCGTAAACCAACTGATCCGGCTCCTGAAACAACAGACGGTTTCTTCGGTATTCCTCCCGCCCGGAGGGCATGCCGGGGACCTTTTTTGGAAAGGAAACCGCATGTACAGGTATATTCTAAAAAGAATCGCATTTCTGATTCCCACGATTCTGGGAGTCACCCTGATCATCTATGCGGTCATGAATATCACGCCCGGAGATCCCGGGCGCGCAGTGCTGGGACCCGGGACGCCGCAGGCGGATATTGACGCCTACAACGAATCCGTGGGTTACAACGATCCCTTTCTGGTCAAGTACAAAAACTATGTCAAGAAAATGGTCATAGACCATGACTTCGGCATTTCCTACGTGACAAAACAGGATGTCTTCAAGGAAATCTGGCCCCGCTACAAGGTCACGCTGGCGCTGTCCTTTATGGGGGTGTTTCTCGCGGCACTGATCGGCATTCCCATGGGGATAAAATCGGCGGTGAATCAATATTCCCTGTGGGATACGATCCCGTCGCTGGCAGCCTTTTTCCTGGCGGCATTCCCGGCGTTTCTGCTGGGACTGATTCTGCTGTATATTTTCTGCCTGTGGCTGAACCTGTTGCCATCGTACTGGACAGGCAGTTTTACCGGACTGATCATGCCGGCGCTGGCGATTTCCATTCCGCCCGCCGCGCAGAATTTCCGCTTTACCAAGTCTTCCATGCTGGAGGCCATCCGACAGGATTACGTGCGCACGGCCCGCGCCAAGGGCGTCCCGGAGCGCACGGTCATCTGGAAGCACGTGCTGAAAAACGCCCTGCTTCCGGTGGTCACGCAGGTGGGACTGAGCCTCGGCTCCCTGATCTGCGGCGCCGTCGTCGCAGAGAAAATCTTCTCCGTCGCGGGCATCGGGAGTCTCATCGTCGACCGCATCACGTTTAAGGACGAACCGATCATCATCGCGGGCACGATCCTGATTTCGATCTGTTTCACGCTGGTCATGCTGCTCGTCGATATCATCTACGCGTTCATTGATCCGCGCATCCGCGCCAAGTACACCAGAACCAGAGGATGAGGAGATTAGATATGGAAAATAACACAGCTGCAGCCTCTCCCCAGGGTGAATTCAGGCGCCCGAGCCAGGCGAAGGAAATCTGGCGCCGCTTTAAAAAGAGCAAAGGCGCCCTGATCGGTCTGGTCCTTCTGGTCCTTTATTCCCAGGCGACGACCCAGGATTTCGCCAACATGCTGGGAACGCCTTCCTCCGAGCACTTCTTCGGGTGTGACGGCTTCGGAAGAGACATCTTCGCGCGCGTGATTTACGGGGGACGCACCTCGATCAGCATCGCGCTGATCGCCACGGTGACTTCCTGTCTGTTCGGCAGCATGCTGGGCTCGATCGCCGGCTTTTTCGGCGGCAAAGTGGATACCGTGATCATGCGGTCCCTGGATATCTTCATGTCCGTACCCGACATCCTGTTCACCATGGCGGTCGTGTACGCGCTGGGGCCTAACTTTGTCAACCTCGTGATCGCCCTGACACTGGCGTATTTTACCAACTACGTCCGTCTGGTCCGCGCCCAGGTGCTTACCCTCTCGGAAGCAGACTACGTCGAGGCTTCAAGAGCCGGCGGCGCGGGGAGCATGCGCATTATCCTGACGCACATCATTCCGAACTCCGTGGGCGTCATCATCGTCAACACCACGCTGAACGTGGCCAAGATCATCCTCTACGAGTCGACCCTGAGTTATCTTGGCCTGGGGATGCCCCCGCCGGCTCCGGAATGGGGCGCCATGCTGTCCGAGGCGCGCGAATTTCTCCGGAACTCGCCCCACATGATGATATTCCCGGCTGCCGCCATCGTGCTGACGGCCTGCGCCATCAACCTGGTGGGCGACGGTCTGCGCGACGCGCTCGATCCGCAGCTGAAATCCTGATATCCTCCTGAACTCCGACGGAGAAGTTCCTCCGGAGGAACACCGCTCGGGATTATTCCGTTCAAAAGGAGGGTATCCTGTCGACGATGGCCTGTCAACAGAACCGCCGCATGTATGCTTCGCGGACCCTTCCCGGAAGAAACCCGGAACGGACGGCAGTGCCGTTTCTTTCCGCGGCTTTTTCCGCGGGCTGTACGCGCTTCATGCGGCAGGGAGAAAAACATGATTTTCAACAAGAAGAAAAAAGCGGTCATCCCGGCTTCTTTCGAGTCCCGCCGGGATTATGACGGTCCGGTGCTGGATATTCAGAATCTACGGGTGATCTACAAGACGGATCTGGAGACGGTCGAGGCAATCAACGGCATCGATCTGCAGATCGGCCGGGGCAAGACATTCGGCCTGGTCGGCGAGACCGGCGCCGGCAAGACTACCACCGCGCTCTCCATCCTCCGCCTGCTCCCGTCCATCACGGGAAAGATCCTGGACGGAAAGATCCTGTTTAACGGGGAGAACCTGCTGGAGCTCAGCGAGCCGCAGATGCAGGCGATCCGGGGAAATCTGATTTCCATGGTGTTCCAGGACCCCATGTCCGCGCTGAACCCCGTCTATACGGTGGATGACCAGATCGGCGAGGCGATCCGCCTGCACAACCCTGATTACACCGGCGAGGAAGTGGAGAACCGCGTGGATGAGATGCTCCGGCTCGTGGGTATTTCCCCGGCGCGCAAATCGGAGTATCCCCATCAGTTTTCCGGCGGTATGAAACAGCGCGTGGTTATCGCCATGGCCCTGTGCTGCGAACCGGAGCTTCTGATCGCCGACGAACCTACCACGGCCCTTGATGTAACGATCCAGGCACAGGTGCTGGCCATGATCCGGGAGCTGCGCGACCGGCTCGGGACCGCCATGCTGATGATCACGCATGACCTGGGCATCGTGGCGCAGACCTGTGACGACGTCGGCGTCATGTACGCCGGCGAGATCGTGGAGGCGGGAACGGCCGAGGACGTGTTCCTCGGCAGCGAACATCACCCTTATACGGTGGGGCTGTTCGATTCCATCCCCAACCTGACTTCCCGCGCCCCCCGTCTGAAGCCCATTCCCGGGCTGATGCCCGACCCGACCGCGCTGCCCGAAGGCTGCGTGTTCGCGGAGCGCTGCGCGCGCTGTATGGACATCTGCCGGAAAGAGCATCCGCGGGTGTATCAGAACGGCACGCACAGGATCTGCTGTCACCTGTACGATGCCGGAGTGCATGAAAAAGCGCAGCAGAAAGAGGGAGGTGCGCCGCATGGACAATCATGAAAAAAAGACACCCCTGCTCCAGACTGTTGAGCTGCAGAAATACTTCAAGCTCCGGGGCGGCTCCTATCTGCATGCCGTGGACGGCATCAACCTGACGCTGAACGCCGGCGAGACGCTGGGCGTCGTGGGCGAATCCGGCTGCGGGAAATCCACGCTGGGGCGCACGATCCTCAAGCTGATCCAGCCGACCGGCGGACAGATCCTCTACGACGGAAAGGATATCACAAAATACTCCAACCGCCAGATGCACCCCCTGCGCAGGGAGATGCAGATCATTTTCCAGGATCCTTATTCGAGCATCGATCCCCGGAAATCGGTCATCGAAGTCATCGCCGAGTACATGATCATCCACAAGACGTACCGGAACAAAAACGACGCCTTCAAGAGAGCCGCCGAGCTGATGGACCTGGTCGGTCTTGCCCGCCGGTACACGAACTCCTATCCCCACGAGCTGGACGGCGGCCGCCGCCAGAGGATCGGGATCGCCCGCGCCCTGTCGCTGAACCCCCGGTTCATCGTGTGCGATGAACCTGTCTCGGCGCTGGACGTATCCATCCAGGCCCAGATCCTGAACCTGCTGATGGACCTCCAGGACCGGCTGGACCTCGCGTACATGTTCGTCACCCACGACCTGTCCGTGGTCAAACATATCTCCGACAGCATCATGGTCATGTACCTCGGCCGCTGCGTGGAGCTGGCTCCGTCCGACGAACTCTTCCTGAATCCCATGCATCCCTATACGAAGGCGCTGCTCGCCTCCATTCCGGAGCCCGACCTGGAGCGCAGCCGCAGCAAGAAACTGGAGATCATCCGCGGGGAAGTCACCAGCCCCATCGATCCCAAACCCGGCTGCCGCTTCGCCGCGCGCTGCGAATACTGCACGCAGAGATGCTCCGGGAGCAATCCGGAGTTTGTGGAGACGGCGCCGGGGCACTTTGTATCCTGTTTCCTTGTAAACGACAAATAACCCGGGACAGCGGTCCGCTGTCCCCGGAGGAACCCGAAAATGATTATTGGTGTGCCGAAAGAAATCAAGAAAAACGAGTACCGTGTCGCCGCGACGCCCTCGGCGGTCGCCGCGCTTGTCCGCAGGGGCCATACGGTGCTTTTCGAGCCGGACTGCGGGGCAGGGAGCGGTTTCGCGGATGAAGCATATGCCGCCGCCGGCGGTGTATCCTGCCCGCACGAGGAGCTGTACCGGCGCTGCGACATGCTGTACAAGGTGAAAGAGATCGAGCCTTCGGAATACGCGCTCCTCCACGAGGGGCAGATCGTCTTTACCTACCTGCATTCCAACGCCCACCCGGAGATGACGCGGGAGCTTCTCGCCAGAGGCGTCACCGGTGTGGCTTATGAGGATATCGATGACGATGAGGGGCAGTTCCCCGCGCTGGCGCCCATGAGCGTCCTGGCCGGGAAGGGCGGTTTTATCGCCGCGCTCTATTTTTCCCAGTCCGTTCACGGGGGCAGAGGCCTGCTCCTGAGCCGCGTCGCGGGTGTCCCCACGCCGGACATCACCATCATCGGATGCGGAAATTCCGGCATGGGCGCTGCGGAGCTGGCGGCTGCTTTCGGAAACCGCGTCACCATCCTGGATGTAAACCGCCGCGCGATGAACGCCGCGAAGGAAAAACTCCCGGCGAATGTGGAGTTCCTCTACTCAGACCGCGGGAATCTCGAGCTCTGCCTGAAGCGCACGGACGTGCTCATCAACTGCATCCTCTGGGACAAGACCCGCACGGACCATCTGGTGAACCGGGAGGATCTGAAGCTGATGAAGCCCGGCGCGATGATCATCGATGTCGCCTGTGACGACTGCGGGGCGATCGAGACCTGTGCCAGCACCTCCCACGACAACCCGATCTATTACATAGACGGCATCCTGCATTACGCCGTGGACAACATCCCCTCCGGGTTCTCCTGCACGTCTTCCCAGACACTGTCCGCCGCGACGCTCCCCTTCGCGGCCGCGATGGCAGACAAGGGCGCGGAGCAGGCGCTTCTGGACGATCCCCACCTGCGGCGCGGCCTGACGACCTACCGCGGCATGCTCACGCTGGAAGAGACTGCCCGGAAACACCACATGGAATACACCGATCCCCGGGACGCCATTCTCCGGTTCCGCAGGTGACACGCCGTTTCGCAGCTGCCGCCGGATAACGCCGCGTCATTCTCCGGATCCGCGGGCAGCGCGCGCCGTTTCGCAGCTGCCGCCGGATAATGCCGCGTCATTCTCCGGTTCCGCAGGTGACACGCCGTTTCGCAGCTGCCGCCGGATAACGCCGCGTCATTCTCCGGATCCGCGGGCAGCGCGCGCCGTTTCGCGTCTTTTACCGGATGCCGCCGCGCAGTCCACAGGTTCCGCGGATGAAATCCGGCAGGAGACAGGGGGGGAAAATTCCCATGAACAGGACGTATCTTCTGGACCGTTTCGAGCCCCGGGACGTGCTCCGGCACTTCGAGGATATCTGTGCCATTCCGCACGGAACGGGGCATGAGGCCGCGCTGCGCGCCCATATCGAGGCGCTGGCAGAAAAGAACGGCCTGCCTGCGGAGCGGGACGAAGCCGGCAATCTTCTGGTGCGGGTTCCGGCTTCCGCCGGGTGTGAGGCGGCTCCCCCTTTTCTGATCCAGGGACACATGGATATGGTCCTGGCAAAAGAACCGTGGGTGGAGCGGGATCTGGAGCGCGAGCCGGTGGAACTGGTCCTGGAAGGGAATGTGCTTCGGGCCAACGGCACGACACTGGGGGCCGACAACGCGGTGGGACTGTGCCACATGCTGGCGCTGATGGAGCCGTCGGAACTGCGCCATCCGCCGCTGGAGCTTCTGTTTACCGTAGAAGAGGAGAGCGGGATGACGGGGATCCGGAAGGCGGATCTCAGCGGGATCCGTTCGCGCCGGATGCTCAACATGGACTGCGGCGATCCGGACTGTCTCGTGATCGGCGCCGGAGGCGGCTCCAAATATGATCTGTACGGGCAGTTTCCGCTTTTTCCCGCACACGGCTTTGGCCTGTGCGTGGAGATCAGCGGTCTGCGGGGCGGCCACTCCGGAATCGAGGCCGGCAAAAACCGCGCCAGCGCGCTGGAGCTGGCGGGAAGGCTTCTGTCTGCCCTGTGCGACCGCATGCCCGTCCGTCTGCTTTCACTGGACTCCCCGCCCGCCGCCAACAGTTTTCCCCGTTGGATGAAGATCACTCTGTCCGTGTCTGCAGAGGATCTGGAAGAGGCGGAGAAGCTTCTGGCGCGCAGCGACTGCGCTTTTCAGAGGGAGCTGTCCTGTTTTGAGCCGGATTACAGGATGACCGTCACCGTATGTGAAATAACGTCCGCGGCCGCTTCCGAAGAAGACACCCGCAGGATTGCGGATTTCCTGCAGCTGGTTCCTTTCGATGCCCTGCGGCGGGCGCCGGAGAATCCCGCCTGGGTTCTCTGCTCGGCGCTTCTGTCCCGCGCTTCTTTCACGGCGGGCGTTTTCCGCGGGTATTTTTCCGTCCGCGCGAACCGGGATCCGTACCGGGACGCTGTCGAAGGCAGGCTCCGGACCCTGTGCCGCATGACGGGAATCGCGGCCTCTCCGCGGTCCGCTCCGACACCCGCCTGGGTGGAAAAAGAGGATTCCCCTCTCCGGGATCTGTGCCTGTCCCTCTACCGGGAGCTGTTCGGAGAGGAAATGCGCGTTCAGGTGGAGAACGGCTCCGTGGAAGTCGGTGTCATCCTGGATGCCGTTCCGGGCATGGACGCCGTCGGCTTTGCCCCGAAATCGCGCGGCGCGCACACCACGGACGAGTACCTGGATCTGGAGTCCATGCCCCCGTTCCGAACCCTTTTTACCGCGCTTCTTTCAAGACTGTGCGACACATGACCGCCCGGCATCTGTCTCCTTCCGGCTTTTTTACCGCGCTTCTTTCAAGGCTGTGCGACGAATGACCGCCCGGCAT
>JAUNJS010000636.1 GCA_030533125.1 Eubacteriales bacterium
GGAAATACCGGTGGAAATAACGGAGACCCTGCAGGCACCGGCCGGAAAAGCGGAAACGGATTCCGCCAGAAAGCCGGGGCTCTTCGAGATATTTTTACGTTTTCTGGGCATTGGGGGAAACGGACACGGCGCGGAGCAGAATAAGATTGTATTTTCGGAATCGACAAAAGAGGATCCCGAAATACAGGGAGGACAGCTGTTCTTCTCGAAGGAACGGAAAAAACCGTCTCTTGCGGAACACGCCGCCGCAGTCCATGCCGATATCGTTGTGTTCGGCCACTCCCACCAGTTCACCCGCCTGTATGACGCAAAAAGAAAAGTGTATTTATTCAATCCGGGCTGTCTGGCAGGGGACGCGGCGGACCTGAAAGAGATGGAAGGTGCAAGTGTTCCGGAGGAGCTCATGCCGGACGGGGCATACGGCATATCGTCCTACAGCCTTCTCGATTTCGGAATCCTGGAAATCGACGGGGCGGAAATCCGGTTCCGCGGATTCCGGCTTCCCGATCGATGAAGCAGGATTCCCTCGTGACGGCCGGACTCCGACTCACCGGGACGCCATGTCGAGGAACACCTTTCGATATCCTTTTTCCTTTAAAACGGCCTCCATCCGGTCCCAGTTTTCCCGCAGGAGCGCCCGCTGTTCCTTTGTGATCTCCACGAAGGCTTCGTCCCCTCTGTGGCGTACGCGGAAATCGCGGAATCCGAGTGCCGCCAGAGCCGTTTCCGCTTCTTCCGTCCGCCGGAGGAGCCGCGCGGTGATGCGCTCTCCCGCCGGTGTGCGAGTGGCGAGGCAGGCGTAGGCAGGCTTGTCCCAGGTAAAAAGTCCCGCCTCGCGGGATCTTCTGCGGATCTCCTCCTTGGTGAGGCCGCATATGCGCAGGGGGGAAAGCACCGAGAGCTCCTCGAGCGCGCGCATCCCGGGGCGGTCCCCGGCGTCGTCACTGGCGTTGGTGCCGTCCAGCAGGACATCAAACCCGTCCCCGCGCGCCTTCCGGCAGACAGCTCCGAAGATCTGTTTTTTGCAATAATAACATCTGTCGGGCGGGTTCTCGGAAACCTCGGAGCACGCCAGGATGTCCAGTTCCAGTACAGCCGGTTCCACCCCCAGCGCACCTGCCAGACGCAGCGCGTCCTCCCGCTCAAACGCAGGCTGAAACGCCGTACTCACATAATACGCTTTGATTTCGGCCCCGGAGTTCAGGGCCGCCCACAGCAGGTAGGAGGAATCTACACCGCCGGAAAATCCCAGCGCCACCTTCCTGTGTTCCGAAAAAAACGTCTCTAAAGTCATAAACACACTCCGAATCCGGAAAACTCACTTCCGAATAATAATCTTCCTTCCGGACCATCCCCCGAATCCCGCGCGCCGCCCGTGTATCCCGCGGCACTGAAATCATGCGGCTTGCGTGACTCTGAGGTCGGCCTGGCTGCCGCCTCTCTGAGGTCGGCTGGACTGCCGACACCCCGGAGTCTGCCGGGCTGCCGCTTCTCTGAAGTCTCAACCTGATTGCCGCCTCTCTGGAGTCTCTTCTGGCGTCTCAGCCGGGCTGCCGCCTCTCTGAGGTCGGTCGGACTGCCGCTTCTCTGAAGTCTCAACCTGATTGCCGCCTCTCTGGAGTCTCTTCTGG
>JAUNJS010000637.1 GCA_030533125.1 Eubacteriales bacterium
CGACTCTTCAACTGTCGCTAAATTTGCGACAGTTCAACAGGAAGGATCGAGGATGATTAACAGAAACCTTGAATATTATAGTTTGGACATGATCATTTCAGTTGGCTACAGGGTAAAGTCAAACAGAGGTGTTGAGTTTCGGCGATGGGCCAACAGCATCATAAAGGATTATATCGTAAAAGGATATTCCGTAAATGAGAATCGTCTGAAACAACTTAGCGATGTCGTCCGCCTAATGAAGCGCACGCAGAATACACTTGACAGCCAGCAAGTACTCTCCGTCATAGAGCGGTATAATTCTGCCCTGGATCTCCTGGATGCCTATGACCACCAGAATATGCTCCGCCCCAAAGGAACGGATACCGTATACGTTCTAACTTACGAAGAATGCAGGCATGTAATTGATCAGATGCGTTTCGGGGATGAATCGGAACTTTTTGGAAAAGAAAAGGACGATTCTTTTAAAGGCAGCATAGGTAATATTTATCAGTCTTTCGGCGGTGTTGAAATATATCCGACTCTTCAGGAGAAAGCCACAAACCTCCTGTATTTTGTCACGAAGAACCATAGTTTCTGGACGGTAACAAACGAATTGCCGCATCAGTATTTCTATATTTTCTTGATCGGAATGGAATCCTGTTTGACGAAAACGGGGATAAGCTGCTTGATGATCACACGCTGGTTGCCTTGACAATCATGATTGCAGAATCAAGACCGGAAAAAAAGGAAATGATGATCAGTGTGGTAATGAACTGTATTGGGTGATTTATTCAAAAATCATATAAATGAATGCGTCATCATGAGACAATTCAATGTCACTTTATGAAAATAGTTTTTTGCTTCCATTTTGAAAAGATTACTATTTACGGTAAGAAGTTCTGGAGGGTTGAGACATGTCGAAAGAACAGGCAATTCATGAATTGTACTTGCTATGCAAAGATATTAATTTTGATGAGACAATTGATATGATTAAAAATGCTGAAAGTATAGAAGAAAGAGCTTTTGTGCGTGTGGTCACTGACTTTTTTTTGCAACAAAAACAGAAAAGAGTCGTTGCAGAGAAGAGATTTTGACTTGAAAAAAATCATTATTATTCCGGGATAAACGGTGCCGGTAACGGAAACCATTTCTATTGATAACGGAGGCTTATCTCATGTGGAAATGTCCAAAGTGCGGGCGCACCTTTAAAAACGAAAATCAGAGTCATTACTGCGGAAAAGCGCCGAAAACGGTAGAGGAATACATCCTTGCCCAGGATGAGGGAATCCGGGAGAAGCTTCAAAGCGTCAGATCTGTGCTCAGAAGCTCTCTTCCGGAAGCTACAGAAAAGATCTCGTGGTCAATGCCGACCTACTGGAAAGGGCATAATATCATTCACTTTGCCGCACAGAAAAAGCATATTGGATTATATCCCGGCCCGGAGGCAGTAGCTTTTTTTGCAGATAAGCTGGACCAGGCAGGGTACAAATACAGCAAGGGATCAATCCAGATTCCATATTCTGATGAACTACCGCTTGGCCTTATTGGTGATATCGCGGTGTGGTGCCGGGATACGGGGAATCACGCATAAAGCATCTTTACGTTGAGAACGGGCATGGAGGATATATCGGATGTTCAGAGAAATGA
>JAUNJS010000036.1:0-10994 GCA_030533125.1 Eubacteriales bacterium
CGCGGAACGGCCCCTTTGGCCTCACGTTCAATTCGCGCGGATGTGACTACGTCGTTTCATGGGCGGATGGAGGGCCGGCTTTAACTCGCATCCCGCGCTGAAGGCGCGGGATGCTCAGACAGGGACGCCTAAATTGCCTGTCCTTGAGGGACATGCAATTTACCCTCCATCCGCCCATTCCACTCCCAGTACATCCAGCGCTCATTGATAGATCGGCCGCCAGGGGCACGTCCCGCTCCGGTTCTGATTGCCGCCCGCCCGACAAATGAGAGAGAACAGGGCGCCGGACTGTGTCCGGCGCCGCAGGAAAAGCGTAGCTTTTCCTGTAAAAAATGTACGTTGTTCAATGTAAATATACATCAACAGTTATCACTTGATAGATTCTGGTTTAGCAGTTCACAGAACCAGAGACGCTTGCGGACTCTGGTTCGTCCCTCGAACTACAACACCCCCGCAAACCCGCGTTTGAAGAAGGTTTCATATATGATCGAGGTACCAAGGAGAGAAATCTACCGCTATCTGGGCTTTCGGCGGAGTGTTCCGGAAGAAGCAGTTGTGAAAGCCGTCGACAGTTGTCTTGCGGAGCTTCAGGAATCTGTGACACCCAGATCTGTGTACCGGCAGTTTCTGCTCGATTTTCCGGAAGAGGAAGACGAAGCGGAAGACAAAGGGGAAGAGGACGGGGACGAAGCGGATAGAAAAACTGGCAGCTGTGATGAGAAAAAAAGCGCTCCTTTGCTGCGCATCGCCGGAATGGAGATTCGCAGCAGGAACCTCGCAGTAAATCTTCGCGGATGTGAGAGAGTTT
Source organism: Eubacteriales bacterium (assembly GCA_030533125.1). Classification (GTDB taxonomy): domain Bacteria; phylum Bacillota; class Clostridia; order Lachnospirales; family Lachnospiraceae; genus CAG-791. The sequence continues at coordinate 809 of JAUNJS010000036.1, forward strand.
ATCTGATGGCGGCGACGCTCGGGCTCGGGCCGGACCGGCTGATTGCCCGGGCTCGAGTGGGGCATATCAGCCGCGCCGTAATCCTGCAGGCGGCCGCCGCAGCGATGATCGAAGCGTGGACCGATACGGTAAATCGTGAGATCATCGACCGGGCTAAAGCGCAGGGACTGTACTGCAGGCCCCGTTTTTCACCGGGATACGGGGATTTTTCACTGGAGTACCAGAAGCAGTTTGCGGAGATACTGCGGATGCAGAAGGAAATCGGGGTAAGCCTCACCGAAAGCCTGCTTATGATGCCGTCCAAATCCGTGACAGCGGTCATCGGACTTTCCCGGGAACAGACCGGATGCGCGATCCGGGGGTGTGAAGCCTGTGCCCGGTCCGGGAGCTGCGCGTTTTCACGGACGCGGGAATGAAACGGGAGCGAATGAAACGGGAGCAAATTGTCCGGGAGCGATTGCGTCAGGAGCGGGAAAGCCGGGAGTCTTGAACCCGGGAAGAGCGGGAAAGTACCGGCATAGTGGTGAAAGAACGGAGTTTTAATATGGGAATCGGCAAGCAGAGAAAGCCGCTTTTGGAGCGCCTCGGAAAAGAATGGCTGTTTTTTGACGGCGGAACAGGGTCAGTCCTGCAGCAGAAAGGCCTCAAGGGAGGAGAGCTTCCGGAGACCTGGAATCTCACACGCCCGGAGGATATCATCGATCTGCACTGCAGTTATCTGAAAGCGGGATGCGATATCTTCAATACGAATACGTTCGGGGCGAACGCGCTGAAATATCCGGGATCCGCTCTCACACAGGCGCTGGCTGAAGCGTGTGAAACAGAGGACAAAAAACCCGGGGACGCGTCTGTGGAAGCCGCGGAGGACAATTCCGAGGGGGCTTCTTACGGGATTAAGGGCAGATCTCCCGCGGAGGAAGAGCACAAGGATCTGCGCAGGATTGTGGAGGCCGCTGTGCACCTGGCGCAGGAGGCGCGCCGGCGGACAGGCCGGGAGGACGCCTATATCGCGCTTGATATCGGGCCGACGGGACGGCTTATGAAGCCGATGGGGGATCTGGAATTTGAGCGGGCTGTGGAGATCTTCGGAGAGGTCGTGCGCATCGGCGCGGCGGCCGGCGCGGATCTGGTGCTCATTGAGACCATGAGCGACAGCTATGAGTCCAAGGCGGCTGTGCTGGCGGCAAAGGAGAACTGCGATCTTCCGGTCCTGATCACAAATGTCTATGACAAAAACGGCAGACTCCTCACGGGAGGAACAGTGAGCTCCATGGCCGCCATGCTGGAAGGGCTGCGCGTGGACGGAATCGGTGTCAACTGCGGCCTGGGGCCGGAACAGATGATTCCCATTGTACAGCAGCTGACAGAGGCCGTATCGGTACCGATTCTGGTCAATCCGAACGCGGGACTTCCGCGTGTGGAAAACGGCAGGACAGTCTATGACGTCGATCCGGAGACATTCGCGGCATGGATGAAAAAAATCGCCGCCATGGGTGTGCAGGCGGTCGGCGGCTGCTGCGGCACAACGCCAGAACACATCCGCAGAACCGTCGAAGCCGTGCGCGGAAAAAACGGACAGACATTCGCCGGGAATTCCCCTGAGACAGAGATGCCGGATTATTGCGCTGCGGAACAGACATGCGGCAGTACCTTCCCTGAGGCAGACGTGCAGAGTCTTCCTGCGGCGGGAAGTGACGGCGGACGGGACGAAGCCGGAAAGGGCGGGAAGGGTGTGGCGGACGCGGCTGAAGGCGTTCCTTTTGTCCCGAACGCCCCAAAACACCGCACAGTGGTTTCTTCCTATATGCAGGCGGTGGAGATCGGAAAAAAGCCGCTTATCATCGGTGAGCGGATCAATCCAACCGGCAAAAAGAAATTCAAGGCGGCCCTGCGGGATAATAATATTAATTATATCCTGGAGGAGGGGCTGAAGCAGGAGGAGAGCGGCGCGCATATTCTGGATGTCAACGTCGGCCTTCCTGAGATTGATGAGCCCGAAATGATGAAGACGGTCGTCACCGGGCTGCAGGAGATTCTGGGACTGCCGCTCCAGATTGACACGTCGGATCCGGCTGCCCTGGAGCGCGGCATGCGCCTGTACAACGGAAAGCCCATGGTCAATTCCGTGAACGGGAAGCAGGAGAGCATGGACGCCGTTTTTCCTCTGGTGAAAAAATACGGCGGTGTGGTCGTGGGCCTAGTTCTGGATGAGAACGGAATTCCGGAGACGGCGGACGGGCGGATCGCGGTGGCGAAAAAAATCTACGAGGAGGCGCGGCGGTACGGGATTCCGCGCGAGGACATCGTAATCGACGGGCTTGCCATGACGATCTCCTCCGACACAAAGGGCGCGCTGGTCACGCTCGAGACGCTGCGCCGTGTGCGGGATGAGCTGCACGGACACACGATCCTGGGGGTTTCGAATATTTCCTTCGGTCTTCCCCTGCGTCAGATCATCAATGCCCATTTCCTGACGATGGCCATGCAGGCAGGGCTGAGCTGCGCCATTATGAATCCCGGGAATGAGGATATGATGGCCGCCTACCGGGCTTTCCTCGCGCTTTCGGACATGGATCCCCAGTGTATGGGGTATATCGAGGCTTATGCCAATGCGGAGCGGGCAGTCGTGAAGACCGGCGCATCTTCCGCAGCGGCCTCGGGCAGCGGCAGTGCGGGGATACATGCGGCTGCGGCCGGGAACAGCGCAGGAGCTGCCGCGGAAGGGAACTCTGCAGAGGCGGCACAGGCGGCAGGAAGCGGCTTTCCGCAGCCGGGAGAAGCAGGGGCTTCGGCCCTCGCGGACAGCATCCGCCGCGGCATGGCAGACAACGCCGCGGACGCCGCGCGCGCCCTTCTCGACAGCGGCGTTCCCGCCCTCGAGCTGATCAATACCGTTCTGATTCCCGCGCTCGACACCGTAGGAAAAGGATTTGAAGCCGGTACGCTCTTCCTCCCGCAGCTGCTGATGAGCGCCGAAGCTGCCGGCGCGGCATTCGAGGTTGTCAAAGAGACGATGCAGGGCGAAAAACAGCCGGCCAAAGGACGCGTAATCCTCGCGACGGTCAAAGGCGATATTCACGATATCGGAAAGAATATCGTGAAAGTAATGCTGGAAAACTATGGATTTGAGGTCCTCGATCTCGGCAAAGATGTCGCTCCGGAAACAATTGTCGAAAAGGCAGTGTCTGAAAACATCTGCCTCGTCGGTCTCAGCGCCCTGATGACCACCACGGTTGTCAGCATGGAGGAAACGATCCGCCGGCTCCGCGAAGCAAAACCGGACACGAAGGTCGTCGTCGGCGGCGCTGTCATGACGCAGGAATATGCAGACGCCATCGGGGCTGATTGCTACGCACCGGACGCCATGGCGACTGTACACTACGCGGAAGCGGTTTTTGACTTTCCGGAATAAACACCGGGCTGATTTAAACGATCATGTGTGAAAGGAGAAAAAATGGGAAAAGTAAAACTGACATGGCACGGACACAGCTGTTTTACGCTGGAGGAGAACGGCTATGCGATCGTCCTGGATCCGTATGCCGACAACTATGTTCTCGGATTCGGGCCTTTGAAGCTTGCGGCCGATGAAGTGCTCTGCAGCCACGGGCACAATGACCATAACGCGGCGCAGTGCGTACAGATCCGTCCGGACGCGGCAGAAAAAAAGAATCCTTTCAGCGTAACAGAGATTCGTTCCTGGCACGATGACGCGCAGGGGACGAAGCGCGGCGATAACGTGATCCGCGTTTTTGACGACGGGGAATACCGGATTGCGCACATGGGCGATATTGGCTGCATGCCGACAAAAGAGCAGAAAGAACAGCTGAAGAATATCGATGTGATGCTGATGCCTGTCGGCGGGTTTTTCACACTTGAGCCCGCGGATGTCTATGCGCTTGTACAGGAGCTGGCGCCAAAGATGCTGGTGACCATGCACTATAAAGGTAAGGGATTCGGCTATGATGTAATCGCGCCGGTGGAGACCTACGCGGCGCTCTGCGATCATGTTATCCGCCTCGACAAAAGCGAGCTGAGCCTTCCGGAGGACGCCGCGCAGGGGACGATCATCCTGCGTCCGCCGGTAAAGTGATCGTGTTACAACCTCCCGAGTTCCGTATAGATCATTCCGTTCTTTCCGCGGTCGGAACGCATCAGTGAAATATGGTCCACACACATCGTGATGTCCGGCATTGCAATGCCGGGCATCCTTTTTATATGCGCCCTGCGGATGAGCGTGATATGCGGGGAAAAACGTTTGCGGTCATAGGGGATGCCCGCGGCCGCAAGCGCGCGCCGCACTTTTTTGGCGAGCACAGTGAGCTCGTCGGATTTTTGAATGCCGGCCCACCAGAGATCGCCGAAATTCCCGAAGCCGCCCAGGCGGATGGGAAAAGGGGTATAGTCCACACTGTCGAGCGCATCCAGGACGGCCTCCGGATCCGGATATTCGCCGATGAATGCCAGTGTAATATGCATGTTTTCGGCGGGGGTGTAGTTCCCGGTAACGCCCTGCCGGAAAAGGGTGTCCTGCGCGTCTTCCAGCGCTTCGATTATTTTGCTGCTCAGATGGATCGCGATAAACAGTCTCATGATTTCCTTAATTTACAGGTTCAGATACCTGACGGCTTCCGCCATTTAATGTGTTTTTGTTGATTGAACTTTTCTAACGTACGGGGATCTGATCATTCTTTGACGGAGGCTGCGATGGGGGGTTCGACAGGGACTTTAATGGAGCTTCGTTTGGACGTTAAAGGGTCTTCAATAGTGCTTCCGATGGGTCTTCAATTGTACGTTGACAGGGACTTCGACTGTGATTCAATTGGACTTTGATGAAACAGGGACGGTCTTTTGCCGGCGGAAGAAACCGGCAGAAGATCGTCCCTTTGGCAGTTGTGATGAATTATCAGACATCAAAAGTTCTCATTGTTCCGAATTTAGTCGTCTGGGTGACGTTGTTGAGCTGGTAACCGGCATCGACAAGGATTTTGACCATATTCTCGACAGTGATCTCACCTGTAGCCTTGACAACAACTTCCGTGCCGCGCGCTTTGGTGTGATAGACGGCCATGGCTTCCATGTTGGCCTCGTTTTCCGCCAGGAGCTTCGCGATTCCGGCAAAAAAGCCGGGTCTGTCATCACACTGGAAGACGAAGCGGGTACCCTGGTGCTTGTAGCCGAGCAGATCGGTGAAAGCCTGGAAAATGTCTTTTTCGGTGATGATGCCGAGGACGTGGTTTTCATCGTCAACAACGGGGAGAACTGAGATGCCTTCGTCCAGCATTTTCTGGGCGGCTTCCTCGATGAAAGCGTCTCCCTGGATCGTCTTGACGTCGGTGAGCATAATGTCTTCAACTTTTGTCTTGCTGAGGAGGTAATTCAGCTCGTAGATGGAAAGAGAGGTGGCATTCGCGCCGCTCTTTTCGGTCACCAGGCCGCCGGTGACGAGTCCGACGAGGACTCCGTTCTCATCGACGATCGGCAGGCGGTGAAAATGGCCCTTGGACATGATGTCCACCGCCTTGGAGATCTTGACGTCGCGCGTGATGGTTACGGGTTCTCTTGTCATATGATCTTTTACGTACATCTTGTCCCTTCCTTTCTGTGAAAATCTGTTCTTTGAAACTCTGTGAAAACATTTGTTTTTGACAACTGAAAAGATTTTAGGATGGCCGCACAAATAAATGAGTCAACTGGCGTAGGATTTTTCTTCGAGATTGCAGGGCGGGATGAAGGCGCATAGCGGGCTATGTAACTGAATCCCGCCCTGTGAGATCGGAGAAAAAGACACGCCGGATGGAGCATTTATTTGCGTGGCAATCCTTATCTGCCGGCTGCGGCAGGTGCTGGCGGAGAACAGTGTTACCCGCCGAGATATGCTTTGCGCACGCGCTCGTCCCGGGCGAGGTCGTGCCCCGTGCCTTCGAGGGTGATCCGGCCGGTCTCGAGGACGTAGGCGCGGTTCGCGATGGCGAGCGCGCGTTTCGCGTTCTGTTCGACGAGCAGGATGGTGGTTCCCTTTTTGTTGATCTCTTCGATAATCTGGAAGATTTCAGACACAAGGAGGGGAGAGAGGCCCATGGAGGGTTCATCCATCAGAAGGATCGACGGCTTGGCCATGAGGGCGCGGCCCATGGCGAGCATCTGCTGTTCTCCGCCGGAGAGAGTGCCGGCCGGCTGGGTGCGGCGCTCGCCGAGGCGGGGGAAGGTCTGGTAGACATCCTCCATGTTCTTGGCGATGTCGCCCTGGTCTTTCCGCAGGTAGGCCCCGAGGATGAGGTTTTCTTCCACGGTCTGCTGGGCAAAGACACGGCGGCCTTCGGGGACCTGCGCGAGCCCGAGGCCGACGATTTTATGGGCGGGAGTTTTCGTGAGTTCTTTCCCGTCCAGAGTAATGCTGCCTTCCGCGGCTTTGATCAGGCCGGAGATTGCGTGCATGGTCGTCGTCTTGCCCGCGCCGTTCGCGCCGATGAGGGTTACGATCTCTCCGTCCCGGACTTCGAAGGAGATGCCTTTGATGGCCTCGATCATGCCGTAGCGGACTCTCAGATTTTCTACTTTCAGCATAAGATGGTTAAGCCTCCTGTTCCTGTAAATGACCGGCGGACAGAGGAAAGATCCTTTTTCACCGGGCATATGCTGTCGGGGCCGGGCTTCCGGTTCCGGTATATAACCTGTGCTGCACAGGGTCAGTCGCCCAGATACGCTTTGATAACTTCGGGGTTCGCCTGGATCTCCGCAGGGGTCCCTTCCGCAAGCATCATGCCGTAGTTGAGCACGGTGATGCGCTCGCAGATCCCCATGACCAGCTGCATGTCGTGCTCAATGAGGAGGACAGCGATGCCGAAGTGGTCGCGGACAAAGCGGATCATGCGCATAAGGTCGTCGGTTTCCTGCGGGTTCATGCCGGCCGCCGGCTCGTCGAGCAGGAGGAGCTTGGGGTCGGTGGCCATCGCGCGGGCAATTTCGAGGCGCCTCTGGGCACCGTAGGGAAGATTGCCGGCAGTGAAGTCCGCATACTCGCCAAGTTCCATGATCTCCAGGAGTTCCCTGGATTTTCCCTCGATCTCGCGCTCCTTCGCATAGTATCCCGGGAGCCGGAATACGGCGGAAAGAGGGGAGTATCTGATGTTGTTATGGTACCCGGTCCTGACGTTGTCGAGGACGGTCAGTTTATCGAAAAGGCGGATGTTCTGGAAGGTCCTGGCGATACCGGCCTTGTTGATCTCCACGACGGATTTGCCTGCCGTGTCCTTTCCGTCAAAGATGATGGTGCCCCTGCTGGGGGTGTAGACTTTGGTGAGGAGGTTGAAGACGGTCGTTTTGCCCGCGCCGTTGGGGCCGATGAGACCTACGATCTCCTTGTCGTAGACGGAAAGGTTCAGGTCGTTGACTGCGGTAAGACCGCCGAAATCAATGCCCAGGTCTTTTGTTTCCAGAATAGGGGTTCCTTTATTGTTCATAGGTGAAAAATCCTCTCGTCACAGATCCCGCTGCGGATCTTTTCACAGAGTTTATAAAAATCCATCCGCGGATCTTCGCGCGAATCTTCGCCCGGACCGGTTTTAAGGGGATCCCGCGGGACTTTTGTTTTTTTTCTGATTTTTCCTGATTCTTTTCGGGCGCTTTCCTGATTTTTGCTGCGGGAAAGCGGGCGTCAGGCCTTTTTTCTTCGCAGGGAGGCCGCCTTTGTCTTCAGGAACTCGTTATTCGTGATCAGCATGATCAGGATGAGAATAATGGCGTAGATCAGCATGCGGTAGTCCTGGAGGCTTCGCAGAAGCTGCGGAAGCAGGAACAGAACCACGGTCGCGATGAGGGTTCCGTTGAAGTTGCCCAGGCCGCCTAGCACGACGTACACGAGGATCAGGATCGAAGTGTTGTAATCGAATTTGCTGGCGACCATGGTGGAGTAGTTGAGGCCGTAGAGAGCGCCCGCGGCGCCGGCAAGCGCGGCGGAGATCACGAAGGCCATCATCTTGGTCTTGGCGATGTCAATGCCCACGGCCTCGGCGGCGATCCGGTTGTCGCGGGCCGCCATGATCGCGCGGCCGTTTCTCGAGTAGAGCAGGTTGTAGACTACAACGAGGGCGAAGAGCACCAGGATCGTCCCGGTGGTGAAGTTCGCGATTCTCTGCGTTCCGGTGGCGCCCATAGGGCCGTTGATCAGGTATTTGCCGCCCTGTTCGAGTTTGAATTTGCTCTCGACGAAGCTGACTTTGAGTCCGGTGCTGTCAAAGGCGACATACAGGTTCATGATGAGGTTCATCACGATCTGCCCGAAAGCGAGCGTGACGATGGCGAGATAGTCGCCCTGGAGTTTCAGGACGGGAATGCCGATCAGGAAGCCGACAAATGCTGTGAGCACCATGCCGATCAGGATGGCGAGGATGAGCCGGGCGACAGGGGGCAGACTGTTGGCCAGAAGGCCGGAGACGCAGACGCCGGAGAATGCCCCGACGGCCATGAAGCCCGCCTGTCCGAGGTTCAGCTCGCCGGAGACGCCGACGTTGAGATTCAGCCCGATCGCGGCGACGAGGTAGCAGGTCGCGGGGACGAGAAGGCCGGTGAGCAGGCTTGAAAGGCTGCCTGTTTTCAGCATGACCTCCAATATAATATAAGCGGCAATGACCATGGTATAGGAGATGGTTCTTGTGCGGTGCCTGTCATCCAGCAGGAAACCGAAGATGCCTTTTTTTTCTTTTCCGTTCATGATTGAAAACCCCTTTTCGTTTACTGTCAGGATCAGACTTTTTCGCGGACGTTCTTTCCGAGAAGCCCTGCCGGTTTCACCAGAAGGATGATAATCAGCACACCGAAAACGATGACGTCCGAAAGCTGTGTGGAGATATACGCTTTGGAGAGGATCTCGATAATCCCCAGAAGAAGGCCTCCGAGAAGGGCGCCGGGAATGGATCCGATGCCCCCGAACACAGCCGCGGTAAATGCCTTGATGCCGGGCATGGAGCCGAGGGTGGGCGTGACGGTGGGGTAGTTGGCGCACAGGAGCACTGCGGCGATCGCGGCAAGGCCGGAGCCGATGGCGAAGGTGAGGGAAATGATCCCGTTGACGTTGATTCCCATCAGCCTCGCGGCTCCCTTGTCCTCAGAGCAGGCGCGCATCGCGCTTCCTGTCTTGGTCCGGTTGATGAACAGCGTCAGGGCGATCATTACGATGATACAGGTTCCGATTGTGATCAGGGTCAAATAGCTGATCGACAGGGCGCCGAGGTGCAGGGCTCCGTTGGAAATGATGGAGGGAAACACTTTCGGATTGGCGCTCCAGAGAAGCTGCGCGCCGTTCTGCAGAAAATAGCTGACGCCGATTGCAGTGATCAGGACGGAAAGACTCGTTGCCTGACGCAGCGGTTTATAGGCGAGGCGCTCGATGATGACGCCGAGGAGCGTGCAGCACGCGATCGCCACAAGAATCCCCGGGATCAGCGGCAGGCCGAATCTGGTCAGTGCGAAAAAGGCGATGTAGGCGCCGATCATGATGACATCTCCGTGCGCGAAATTCAGCATTTTGGCGATGCCGTAGACCATGGTGTATCCAAGGGCGATGATCGCGTAGACGCTCCCCAGCCCCAGACCGTTTATCAGATTGGATAAAAATCTCATTGCTGCTTCGTTCCCCTCTTTCAGATAGTTTCAGGTAATCTCAGACACGATCGGACAGCCTCAGACCGCGCCGGATTGTATAGCGGTTTAAATGTACAGATCAACGGACGCGTACACAATCAATTACGGACTATTATAGCATGTATTGCGCGCAGGAAAAACGACAAAATAAAAAAAAAGAAGAATGATAAATCAAAAAGAGAAATGCGGGAGAATGAAAACAGAAGTCTCGAAAAACGAAAAGAGAAGGAGGGAGAGAGTAAAGCCGGAAGTAATGAAAAACAAAACAGAAGCGGAGGCGAATCAGGAATAGAAATGCTGAAAAACAAAACAGGAGCGGGGGAGAATAAAAAACAGGAAGAACAAAAGAAACAGGGAGAGGCGGCTCTGCCGCCCTCTACGCCCGCCCGGCACGCGTCCGCCGTCAGGCGGAAAAATTCCTTACGCGGGCCGTGTCGTTAAAAAACGCCCGGATCCGGTCTGGATCCGGGCGCAGGTATTCGGCGCCGACGAGGCATGCAGTTTTTTCAGATGTGTGATTTTACAGCGCCTGACTTTGCAGCGCCTG
>JAUNJS010000036.1:11004-14584 GCA_030533125.1 Eubacteriales bacterium
TATTTTTGATTCAGAGAATCAGTATTTCTTATTCCGCTGCGGGAACATACTCGCCGTTCTCGATGATCATAGCCTTGGGAGCCTTGGTGACTTCGCCGTTCTCGTTCCAGGTCATGTCGGTTCCGGTCAGGCCGTTGAAGGTCATGGTGGTGAACTGCTCGACCATGGCGGCGCAGATGTCGGCGTTGGACATATCGGCAGTGATGCCGGCTGCCTCACAGGCCTGTGCCATCGCGTAGATGCAGTCATAGGCGTCGGCGGCGAACTGGTTCGGGATCTCACCGGTCTTGGCCTTGTAGTTCTCCACGAAGGTCTTTGTCAGCTCGTCTTCCGCGTTCGCGACGAAGGGGGTCAGCAGGTAGACGCCCTCGGCGAGGGAGGTGTCGAAGCCCTCAAGGTCAAGGATGCCGTCCATGCCGTCCACGCCGAAGAACGTGGGCTTATAGCCAATGCTGTTTGCTTCCTGCAGAATCTGGGAAGCAGGGGTGTAGTAAATGGGCAGGAAGAGCAGGTCGGCGCCTGCGCTCTTTGCGTCGGCAACCTGTACCTTGAAGTCGCTCTCTTCGCCCTTGAAGGTGCCGGTGTAGACGATCTCGAGGGAGTCTGCCTCAGCCTGCGCGGAGAAGGTATTGAAGATACCCTTGGAATAGGGATCGTCGTTCTTGTAGATGATGGCGATCTTGGAGCCGAGCTCGGGGTGAGCCTTGATGTAGGAAGCGCTTCCGGAACCCTGGTTGGGGTCGGAGAAGCACATCTGGAAAACGTTGCCGTACGCGCCGGTCATGTTCTCACCGTCCGAGAAGACAACGGAGGGGCTGGAGCCGGAAGGGGTGATCGCGAAGGTCTGGTCCTCCTGGTACAGAGGGGCGACTGCCGCGCCGGGGGCGGATGTCACGGTCGCCAGGGAGATCTGCATGCCGCCGTCCTTGAGCGTACCGTAAGCGGTCGCGGCCTCCTCGGCATCGTGCTTGTCGTCCTCAAACTGCAGCTCGAACTGCACGCCGCCCTTTGCGTTGACTTCTTCGACTGCCATTTCAGCCGCGTTCTTGACCGCCGTGCCGTACACAGCTGCGGGGCCGGTCAGCGGGCCGCTGCCGCCGATCTTGATTGCGGCGCTGCCGCTCTCAGTGCTTTCCGCGGGCGTGCTCGAGGAGCTGCTGGAAGAAGTGGAACCGCCGCAGGCGGCCAGGGAAGCTGCCATGAATGCAGACATGGCAACTGCCAGAGTGATTTTCCAAAACTTTTTCATAACAATGTTACCTCCTGGTGATAATAGATACTGGATCCTGCCGTTTCATACAGTCGAAAAGGGGAGACCCGCTTCCGGTATTACGGCAGAACATCGTCAGATGAACAGATGCCCTCCTCGGCAGACATCCCCGCGGGAGGAAAGCCTGTTCAGGCGGAAAAACCGTTCAAAAGACGATATTAACGCATATTATAGAACTAATTACCGCACTCTGCAACAAGCAAATTTCTTCCTAAAAATGATAGTATCTCCTGCCGGGCATCATGCCTCCGGTCCTGTCAGACAGCTCTTTGATCGTCAACAGAGAGAATCCCCTCCTGATCAGTTCCGGAATCAGATATTCCGCGGCAGCGGCTGTTGTGTGGTACAGGTCGTGCAGCAGCACGATATCCCCGCCCTGTACATGACGCAGGACATAGTCAATGATGAATTGTGTGTTCCGCCTCTCCCAGTCTCTTGGATCAACACTCCACAGGACAGCCGGCATTCCCGTTTCCCCTACAGTTTTCAGCGAGTCTTCGCTGTGCTTCTCGCCGGGGGGGCGCATGATCTCCGGAAGCGTGCCGCATGCTTTCAAAACGGCGTCGTTTGTTTTTTGCAGCGAGGCCTTCAGTTCGCTCCTGCTGATTTCGCTGATATATTCATGATTCCAGGTGTGACAGCCGATCTGGTGTCCGTCTCTTTTCATGCGCCGCAGGCGCTCCGCGTGATCCGCCACGCGGTTTCCGACAACAAAGAAAGTGGCCCTGGCGCCGGCCTGTTCCAATGCGTCCAGAATGCGGTCCGTAGATCCCGGGGCAGGCCCGTCGTCAAAGGTGAGGGCGATCGCAGGCTTCGGCGGCTCTGCCAGATGCCGGTGGAACATATATTCCTCCAGCACCCATCCGTTTTCCCGCATTGCACAGGCGGCTTTTGGACCGACATAGCGGAAATGCCAGGGTTCAAAGGGGATTTTTGTTATATTTTCCTTACCCTGCGGATAACGCATAACAAAGCCGAACAGGCAGCAGATTTCCGCGAGATATTCCCACAACAGAGGGGTCTTCACCGGATCGTTGTCGAGCACGTCGACCGCAAGGCCGGTCTGATGTTCGCTTGCGCCCGGCTTTGCCACATAGCCTTCCGTATCGTTCTCATAGATCTGCTGCTGAATGCTTCTGGTCCTGCCGGCATCTTCTATAACAATTCGGAAGAATCCGTCTTTTCCGACATACGCGGACATCTGCTCCATTGCCGTTTCCGCTGTCCGGTTGAGGAACATCGGATCGTATTGATGGTGATAATGTCTGTCTTTAAGAGCGTCCAGAAAGACGATGTCTTCCGGCTCGCAGGTCTCCGGCAGCGTGTGTTCCGAATTTACCAGAAAGACAAACCTATCAGGGTCCTCCCCGGGCTGCAGAGAGGATTCAATATGTAAAGCGGGAACCCTGTTTCTTAAAAAAACGCGGATCTCGCAGACTTCGTCGAATTCGCTCAGAAAACGGACGCCGGCAGAGGGGTCGAAGACCAGCACATCTTCCTCTGTCAAATCGATGACGGCGAGAAAACGGCCGTATTCGTGTTCTCTTGCAAAAAGGAGCAGACAGGAGATCTCTTTGCCGAGCAGGAACTGCAGCGATTCCCTTGCGTAGGGGATATCTCCGTGGTAAACCAGCGGATACAGTCTGTACAACAGGCTGAGGCTCAGATTGCCCGTGGCGGAAAACGCGCCTGCCTCCGCGAGCCTCTGATTGAGGATCCATGGATTGAACGTGGTTTCACCGGCCTCCGGTTCAAGGCCCTGAAGATACAGCATCCCTGCAAGCGCGTATACAAGGCCGCTTCCTTCGCGAAAATAACGGGTTTCCGCCAGGGAATACTGATTTTCAGACGTGGAATCCTCCCGGTTATAAGCAGGCTCTGTCCGCAGGAACATATGCAGGTCTTCGTGGTTCCGCATGCTTTACTCCTTCTCCGGCAGCGGGAGATATTCAAAAACGAAATCCCGCCGGCACGCCCGCTCGCTCGGGGGCGTGACAGTTCCCGACTGGCGAAAATCCAGTTCCAAATCATCCGCGCGATGGGATTTTTGCCGGTCAGCCCGGGTTTTGCCTTTAAAAACCCGCGCAAAAACATCTCGAGTTTCGCGGCGGTCCGATCTGTAAACAATCATACAGTTTTCTTTTGATAATGATTGTCACGGCGTCGGAGCCCGGCGGGTAAGACTGTATCATTCATACAGTTTTCTTTTGATAATAATATGAAATGGAGTGCGCCGGCAATTGTAATTTGATATAATTTGATCAGGAAATCAGGCGTTGAAAACAGATCCGGGAAGCAGGCCGCGTCTGC
>JAUNJS010000259.1 GCA_030533125.1 Eubacteriales bacterium
CCTGCGACCATCCGGTTAACAGCCGGGCGCTCTACCAGCTGAGCTATGAACCCATAAAATTTTATGTTTACAGCACCTGATAATTATTTACGGAACATGACCCTGTAATTTATAATGCGGATTCGAACCGCTTTAACCGTTTTACAGACAGTATCTTTCCAAAATCATTTGCTGTAAGGGTCACTTTTTCCATAAAGTCGAAGAGGACTTCGCAGATTGAAAATGTCGGGATCGAACCGCGTTTCTGCGTCCCTGGCGCAGCGTGTTTTTTGATTCTGCAGATCCATCAAGCCATCCGCACATACGGTCCGGCGTGTCTATTCCATAAAACCCAAAAAAACCGCCTGTCTTTTCGGACAAGCGGAAGTATCATCAGCATATGCTGTGATCAGTCTGTTCATTCCAGAATGCGCGTTAACACATCCGGGTTCAGATATCCACTTGATCCGGCCTTAATAAGACATACATTAATAAGCCATTCAGCTTTATCCTCTGCGGGCATAATGGTTTCCTGAAGATCATTCGGGCGATATGTCTTGCATGTTTTGAATGTATTTGTCTGCAACATTGCCTTTCCTTTCCAAACCGGTGGTTCTGTTTTTCTGATATCCACTACAACACCATTTAAAAACCTTGTCATTAAACCCGTAGTATAATGACAAGGGCTGGTTACAGACCTGTTACAAAGTCAGAATATTCCGGAAAAAGCCAGGGAAATAGGGATTCTCTTTCCCCGGCTGAGCGCCACTCCCGGGTCCCGACCCCGGATGCCGGATCACCGACCCCTGTTTAGCGGACAGGTGCATTTGCCAATTCTGCCAGAGCGGCTAATAAGCGGAGACGGAGGGGCGCACGACGTCCGGGTGGACGTCGGTTCTGCGCCGACCGGAGTGGAACGGAGACCGAACCCTCAAACCCTTTCGGATCACCTGCGTTCGGGACAGGCTGCCTGCCAGTTAGCACACGTCTCCATATACGATAGCGCCGCAGACAGGACTCGAACCTGCAAGCCGGTATTGCCGGCCGGCTGTCTTCCACACAGCTCCTCCACCAGTTGAGGGACTGCGGCATGTAGTCGGCAGAGTAGGACTTGAACCTACAACGCCCGAAGGCAACGGTTTTACAGACCGCCTGCTTCGCCAATTTGCATATCTGCCGATGTTGTATAAACGCCGTGAGAGAGACTCGAACTCCCAGTCCGTTTTCACGGAGCGCCGGTTTTCAAGACCGGTCCAGTACCAGTTGTGGCATCACGGCATAGTACAGGAGAAGGGAGTTGAACCCTCAAAAACCTGCTTCTGGAACAGGTATGTATGCCATTCCATCACTCCTGCATAAGTACCTCTGGTGAGGATCGAACTCACAACAATGGATTATAGTCCGTCACGGGTTCTTAGCCCGCCGCATATACCAATTCTGCTACAGAGGCATTTAAATACTCCCGGAGAGGCTTGAACTCTCACTGAACCGGGTTTAAGCCGGATCCCTCTACCTATTGGGGTACGGGAGCATATAATGGGCCGGGCAGGGCGCTGCTCGTCCGGGGGGCGTTGGACGTCCGGGGGACGTCCGTTAAGCGCCGACCGAAGTGGAACGGAGACCGAGCGTTCAGCGCGGACCGTAGTGGAACGAAGACTTTGAACCTGCAACGTTCTCCGCAAGGGTGACGGATTTACAGTCCGTTGGCTTCACCTGATTCACACCACCGACCCTTATATGAAACAACAAAAAACCGCCTGCGTGGAAATGCTCCAGGCAGGCGGCTTATAACCAGTAGATCTTCGGCTGAAGCTCAGTTAAGCCAGTGTTTTGCCAGAGAATTCTCACACGCCAAAAGGACCTTGCTGCCGGGAAGCAGAAGGGACAGATAAAGAGAGTAGGAGCTGGACATAACAAACATAGCCTTCATCTTAGTAATCCTCACAGTTTTCCTTTCGTAATATGATTCCTATGAGGGCAGTATAAAACCGTTTTCATTAAATGTCATTCAACTTGTGGTATAAAAAACCAGTGTTGTTCAATGTGATGGAATATGAAATGATACAGTATTTATGAGCAATATTTATAACTATTCGTGAAATAAGGCCTATGCGAATAGTTGAAGGGGCTTTTAGGGCGTGAAAAAATCAGGTCGATGGCACTTTCAGACTCCGGAACATGGCTTTGATTAAGATATGAGGGGATGTGAACGCCTTTGATTAGCCGGGCAGTGTTTCCGGCTATTAGCAAAAGGCGATTTTGATTAGCAGGAATTTTCAAATTCTGCTAATTCGATTAGCTGGACGCATCATTCGATTTTACGGGATTTCGGGGAAAAAAAAGGAGAGGAAAACGATTTTTCAATCATTCCTCTCCTTAATTCCGCGTCCGCGAGGTGACTCGAACACCCGACCTACCGCTTAGGAGCGCCGGTTGGGGAGTACCCCACTCATATAGATTATTATAAAATACTATATATTATGGTAAAATTCAAAAAGCGGTTAGGGGCGGTGTTCGAGTTGTCTCGTGCTCTTTGTTAATAAATGAGACACTGACTGATCCACATATCAACACTGTCCTCTGTCGCGTCTTATTTTGAGTATCATCCTGTCTGTATCTCCAAACTTCTCCCTGAGAAAACAGAGAAGGCCTTCTCACAGATCCTGACCGAGTCCAGAGTGAAGAGGGCGGAGATGTTTCTCAGACACATAGAACTCTCCATAGGTAGAATAGCTGCCATGCCGGGGTACAGCAACAGCAGCAATTTCTACAAAGTATTCAGGCAGTATTTCGGCTCAACACCAAGAATAATAAACCGATCGTAGACCTCGTATGAGGATTGAAATACTGGCTTACACTATAGCTGCCTGCTATAATGGAAGTAGTATTGGAAATGGTTTTTCCCGTGAGGAACAACAAGATGAAGGAATTTAACACAACTGCTGTGTGTATCCCGTCAAAACATTATATGGTGGATCTTTCCGAAAGAGTCAGGGAGATCAAGAAGCTGGTTGATGCAGGAAAATATTTTACGATCAACCGGGCGAGGCAGTATGGCAAGACCACGACGCTGTATGCCCTGAAAAATGTCCTTGCCGGGGAATACGATGTGATCAATCTGGATTTTCAGGGTATTGGAGATGCCGGCTTCAGGACAGAGCAGTCCTTTGTCAGGGCCTTCTGCAGATTGCTGAAGCGGAAACGTCCGGTCTATGAACTGCTGCCGGAGGGGGCCAAAGACAGTGTGGAGGAAATACTGTCCAGAAAAGAAAATCTGGCGGAACTGGATGAGCTTTTCATAGTTATTGGAGAATGGTGCAATACTTCTGAAAAGCCGGTCGTTCTGATCATTGATGAAGTGGACAGCGCAACAAATAACCGCGTCTTTCTTGATTTTCTGGCTCAGCTCCGCGACGGTTATATTGCCCGTGACACTGACGGCATTGCAGCATTCCATTCTGTCATCCTGGCAGGAGTTACGGATGTAAAACATCTTAAGAGCAGGATCAGGGACGATGATGAGCATAAGGTGAACAGCCCCTGGAATATCGCTGCGGACTTCGATATCGATATGAGCCTTTCCACTGAAGGCATCACGGGGATGCTCGGTGAATATGAAGCGGATCACCATACAGGGATGGACACTGCCTCTATTGCAGCATACATCCATGATTATACGGACGGATATCCTTTTCTGGTGAGCCGCATCTGCCAGCTGACGGATACGGAAGTCAGCAGGAAGCTACCCCTGGAGGATGCATGGACACGGCACGGTATTGACGAGGCAGTAAAGCTTATCCTCTCCGAGAACAATACTCTGTTTCAGTCTATCACCGCAAAGCTCACAAATTATCCGGAACTGCGGGCATCCATACGAAGCATCCTGATGGAAGGAACAAAGCTTACCTATAATCCGGATCAGGAAGATATTTCCCAGCTCGAGATGTACGGGCTCATCAGAAATGACAACAATACAGTCAGAGTGGCAAACCGCATTTTTGAGACCAGGCTCTATAACCTGTTCCTTTCAGATGAAGAGATGAAGAACAATGTCTTTTCCCGGGAAGGGGAGCTTGTAAAAAACCAGTTCGTTCAGGACGGTAAGCTCAACATGCGGCTTATTCTGGAGCGCTTCATTGTCACCTACACGCAGGTCTGCGGACCCCTGGAGGACCGGTTTAAGGAAAAAGACGGCAGAGAACTGTTCCTGCTGTATCTGAAGCCCATCATCAATGGTACAGGCAATTATTATATTGAGGCGCAGACAAGGGACCAGACCCGCACGGATGTCATCGTGGACTATCTTGGACAGCAGTATATTCTTGAGATGAAGGTGTGGCGCGGCGAAAGGTACAATGCCGATGGAGAAAAGCAGATCATGGAATATCTGGAGTATTGGAATCTGGACACTGGATATATGCTCAGCTTCAATTTCAATAAGAAGAAGATACCAGGCGTAAAGCGCGTGCAGATTGGCGGAAAAGTCCTGTTTGAGGGGACACTATGACCGGATGGAGGCGGGCAGAAAGCAAAAATGACGACTTCCCTAATAAAGGGATCTTTATCTGAGGCTAATCGCCTTCACACCTGATCGAAAACATGGGGAAACTGTAAATAGCATTGCACTGCTCACATAGCGCCGAAGATCCCAAAAGGTCTCCGGCGCTATTCTTTGCGTAAATGATGTTTATTTCAGCCCCTTCGGCAGTGATATCATTTCCAATCAGAGTATGATGATTATTCCTTCATTGTTTTAGCAATCGAAGATAGAAGCGCTGCCATCTCGGGATTCCCCAGTACTTTTGCAAGGAGCTCGGCATCCACGCCTTCCGGAACCGTGAGTGTTTTTTCGGCCTTTCCCGCAGCAGCCTGCTCATTGAGCTGGGGATTTAGATTCTTTTTCCCGTAAAATGCCTCTTCGAAAAGCTCCGCATTTTTCTTGCGGTCTTCATCGATGATGTGGCTGTAGATGTCGGTCACCATATTGATCTGGGAGTGGCCGGAGTCTCCCTGTACTGCTTTGATGTCGCCGCCGTTGAGTTTGAG
>JAUNJS010000638.1 GCA_030533125.1 Eubacteriales bacterium
GCAAGCGCGACGACACGCGTAGTTTTATACATACATAGGTGACACTTATTCATGGAGCTGAAGTGAGATTAAAACAGCGAGCAAGCGGCCGCAAAGACGGATATGCTTGCATATCCGGTCTTGCGGACATTTGCGCGGCAGTTCAAAGCAGGGAAGGAGGGAGCCGTCGGTTGATCACGGCTTAAGAGAAAAATGACATTTCAGGAAGCGTATCAGAAACTGGAGTCGTACGGACAGCTTCATGTCCTTAAATACTACGGGGAGCTGACGGAGGAAGAGCGCGCGCAGCTGCTGCAGCAGGTCGAGGAAACCGATTTTTCCATCCTGCAGTACATAGAGCACAGAACCTCGGCTTCCGGGACGGGGAGGATTTCACCGATCCGGGTCATGGAGCTCGATGAGATGGAGAAGAGGCGGGAGGAATTCACGCGGATCGGTCTTGACGCGGTCCGGAAGGGCAGGGTCGCGGCCGTGCTGCTGGCCGGAGGCATGGGAACCCGCCTGGGCTCGGATGATCCGAAATGCATGTATGATATCGGCATTACGCACCCGGTCTTTATTATGGAGCGCCTTGTGGCCAATCTCATGGAAGTCGTAGACGCAGCCGGCGTCTTCGTCCCCTTCTTTATCATGACCAGCGACAAAAACCACGAGAAGACCGTCGCCTTCATGAAGGAGAAAAACTATTTCGGCTATGATCCCTCCATGGTGTGGTTTTTCAAACAGGAGATGGCGCCCGCGGCGGACTATAGCGGCAGGGTCTATATGGAGGCAAAAAACAGGATTTCCACCTCTCCCAACGGAAACGGCGGGTGGTTCCTCTCCATGAAGCGCGCGGGTCTGATCGATAAAGTGCACGAACTGGGGATCGAGTGGCTCAACACATTCGCGGTGGACAACGTGCTGCAGCGGATCGCGGACCCTCTGTTTGTCGGCGCGACGATCGCCTCCGGCTGCGCATGCGGGGCCAAGACCGTCCGCAAAGCCGCGCCGGATGAGAAAGTCGGCGTGATCTGCCTGGAAGACGGCCGTCCGTACGTTGTTGAATACTATGAGCTGACTCCGGAACTTATGGAGACAAAAAATGAAAACGGGGATCCCGCGTACAATTTCGGGGTGATCATGAACTATCTTTTCCGGGAAAAAGACCTCGAGCGGATCGTGGACGAGGTGCTTCCGGTACATATCGTGGAAAAGAAAATCGCTTATATTGACGAGCAGGGAGAACCCGTTTCGCCGCCGGAACCCAACGGATATAAATTTGAACAGCTGGTGCTGGACATGGTGCGGGAGCTCGATTCCTGCCAGCCTGTGGAGGTCGTCCGTTCCCGCGAATTTGCCCCGATCAAAAACAAAACCGGTATTGACTCCGTTGAGAGCGCGCGTCTCCTCTGCGCGCAGAACGGCATTGTCCTGTGACGCGCAGCCCGGATCCGGCAGCCGGGACCGGCGCCTTCCGCGCGCCGGGACTGCCCGGCGGCGCCCGCCCGGGACCGTCCGGATCCGCGGGACTGCCTGAAAGCGTCTGATCGGACTGTTGGAATCGCCGGGACTGCCCGGCGTCGTCCGCCCGGAACCGGAGGAGGCATCAGAAACGTCAGAAATAAACAATCAGAA